>NZ_JBFUCB010000847.1:0-2009 GCF_056405435.1 Rhizobacter sp. P1_G5
CGCTGAAACCGACCTGTTGAAAGTCTTACGAAACGAGCTTCACGAAACGCTTTTGCTTGATCGAGCAGCGTCGTGGTCCGCCCAAAGGAATTTCGGAGTTGGCCGTAGTCCATGTCTATCGCTCCAGTGCTCGAACGCAGGACGAATCGATAGTGCTCAGGGAACTGTTGATGTGAGCGCACCTTATATCGATGCGGTCCGTCAAACGATTTCGGGACTCTAACGACCATCGCGTACCCACCTACTGCAAGCGGCACGGACTTGAATCGAACGCCTGCCACCCGTGGTTGAACATGGTTCGCCAAGAGCTCTTCGAGTCGGAGCTGGCAGGCGTCGAATGACTCGGTGGTGATCGACACCAGCCCATCAGCAACGCCAGCTGCAGACGCAATGCCACAGACGATGTCACCGCCGGCTGCATTCGCCATGGCGCAGACGTCCTTCGCAAACTCGTTCCGATAGTCGTTCTTCTGGCTGCTCCAGGGTTCGCGCTTGAACTCCAGAGTGATCGACTCAGCAGCCCCTTCGTGGCAGAGCTGAGTGAGAGTGGACTCGTCGATCTTGCTCCATGGCGTCGCAAGCATACTGACCTCAGTCGATGAGGGTAGAAGCCTCGAGTGTACTGAGCACTCAAACAGTTATCGGAGCGTCTTCCTGTAAACCATTGCAGTGGACTCTCCATCAGTTGCGGGCGACTATCCGTACGTCCTTGCGTAAGTCTTGGCCATGGCGATACGGCGCGAGACGATATTTCGTGACCTTCAGGAAGTAGGACACCCTCCAAATCGCTCCAATGGGACTAGGTGACGGAGATGTCATCGCACTAGCACGCCGCGCCACACGCGGCCAGATTGAGGAAGCACGACACATGACGGAAGCCACTGCACCGGTCGCGGCCACGGGAAGCATCACTCTTCAGTATCTGGAACTCTGTCAGTTCCGCCGGCTCGGGAAGGTCGAGCTGGACATCGATAACAAGACGACGATCCTTGTCGGCGCCAATAACAGCGGGAAGACATCCGTGTTGGCGGCGCTGCGTCACTTCCTGGCTGACGGTTCACCCTTCGGGGCCTTCGATATAAGCCTGTCCCAGTGGCCAAAGCTGCGGGAACTGGGGAAGCAGTGGGAGATGCTGACCGAGGATCCCGCCACCGCGGCCGGCACTGACGCCACGGATTGGGACGCGCAGCTGCAGACGCTTCTGTCCGCTATGCCCACCCTCGACCTGTGGTTTAACGCCGAAGAGGGCATGTACCACTTCGTCGCGCCGTTCCTGTCCAACTTCAACTGGCAAGGCGGTGCAGTTGGAGTCCGCCTGAGACTCGAGCCGGCAACCGATGTTGCCTCGCTCAAGGAACTTGCGTGGGGGTATCACAACGCCCGCCTGCCCGTGCGAGACATGGGCAACGACTCACTGGCCTGGCCGATCGACCTGCTCGACTATTGGCTGCGCGAGTCCACCAAGATGGGTCAGGTCAAGGCCTATCAGCTGGACGCACAGAACAATCCCCTGTCAGGACGCGCCAGCTACAAGACACCGGCTCTTCCGATGGATGCCGTGCCCCTCGAGCGCAAGCACTTGGCAAAACTGATCCGAGTGGACTTCGTCGCGGCTCAGCGCGGCCTGGGAAGCGAGGAGGCAGACTCCCGGTCCACGTCCGGTCCTCACCGCGTTGGTCTCTTCTCTAGCCAACTGCTCCAGTTCGCCCGGCGACACCTCAACGTGGCCGCGACAGGCCATGGCCATCGTGCCGATCTCATCAAAGCCGTCGCCGAAGCGCAGAGGGAGCTGGACAAGAAGATCCACGACGCGATTGCGCCCTCGGTGGACGAGGTCAAGGAACTCGGCTATCCGGGGCTGCACGATCCGCAGGAGATTCGGTTCAGAACCCGGATCCAGACGGCAGATCTGCTGGACCATGGCACCGCGGTCCAGTACAGCATGAAGAAGGACTCGGGAGAGGATCTGCTCCCCGAGTACTCTATCGGCTTGGGCTACCAGAACCTGC
>NZ_JBFUCB010000848.1:0-2007 GCF_056405435.1 Rhizobacter sp. P1_G5
GTGCTCACCCCATTGATGCGGATGCCCGACCACCACATGCAGACCTTCGAGCGGCGCCAGCGCCGCGGCGCACTCGGCCAGGGCATGCGCACAGGCCTGCATGAATGCCGGCCGCAGCAGCAGGTCTTCGGGTGGGTAGCCGCACAGGGCCAGCTCCGGCGTCAGCACCACCCTCGCCCCCTGCGCGTGTGCGCGTCGGGCGCTMTCGATGATCTGGCGTACGTTGCCGGCCAGGTCGCCGACCGTGGCGTTGATCTGCGCCAGCGCGACGCGAACCCTCGTGTTTGATGCCATAGACCAGCGAATATGCCTGCGGAAAAGAGCTCCAAAGATTATGTCATCCGGGTCGTCGGCGACCCCGGCGAGATCGACGCCGCGCAGTGGAACGCGCTGCTCGATGCGCAGCCGTCGGCCGCGCCGTTCATGCGCCATGAGTACCTGGCGGCGCTGCATGCCTCGGCCAGCGCGGTCGCCGAGACCGGCTGGATGCCGCAGTTCCTGCTGATCGAGGACGGCAGCTCGCTGATGGCCGCCTGCCCGCTGTACCTGAAGGACCATTCGTACGGCGAGTACGTGTTCGACTGGGCCTGGGCCGATGCCTACCAGCGCCACGGCCTGCGCTACTACCCGAAGCTGCTCGGCGCGGTGCCGTTCACGCCGGTGCCTGGCCCGCGGCTGATGGCGCGCGACGACGGCGCGCGCCGCGCGCTGCTGTCCGCGATGATGCGCATCGCGCACGACGCGAAGCTGTCGTCGGCCCACCTGCTGTTCCTCGACGCGCTTGACCAGCAGGCCGCGCGCGACATGGGCTGGATGATGCGCAGCACCGTGCAGTTCCACTGGGTCAACCGCGAGCCGCAGCCGTATGACGGGTTCGCCGATTTCCTGGCCAGCCTGCAGCGCGAGAAGCGCAAGAAGATCCAGCAGGAGCGCCGCCGCGTCGCCGAGGCCGGCGTCAGCTTCACGACGCATGCGGGCCGCGAGATCGACGACGAGCTGTGGGACTTCTTCTACCGCTGCTACGTGCGCACCTACCGCGCCCACCACTCCACGCCCTACCTCACGCGCGACTTCTTCGCCCGCATGGCGCGCACGATGCCGCAGAACTGGGTGCTGTTCGTCGCGTGGAAAGACGGCGTGCGCATCGCGGTGTCGCTGATCGGCGTCGATGCGGCGCGCGGTGTCGCCTACGGCCGCTACTGGGGCGCGACCGAGCACGTCTCCTGCCTGCACTTCGAGGCCTGCTACTACCAGCCGCTCGCGTGGTGCATCGAGCACGGTTTCCGCCGCTTCGAAGGCGGCGCGCAGGGCGAGCACAAGATGGCGCGCGGCCTGCTGCCGGTGCAGACCTGGTCGGCGCATTGGCTGGCGCACCCGCAGTTCGCCGAGGCGGTCGGCGATTTCCTCGCGCGCGAGGGCTCGGCGGTCGAGGGCTACCTGGATGAGCTGAACGAGCGCCTGCCGTTCAAGCAGGCGCCCATCGCTTCACCTGACTGATCCAGGCCGACTGATCAGGGCTTGAAGTCGCCCGCGAAGCCGCTGACGAACGCGTCCGGCTTCACATAGGTGCGCAGCGCGGCGTTCACCTGCTCCAGCGTCAGCTTCGACAAGGCGTCGTCGACGCGCGCCGACACGGCGAACGTGCGGCCCAGTTCCTCGTTGCTCGCGATGGCGCCGGCCAGGTTCCCGTCCTGCGCCCGCGACAGCCGGCGGAACGCCAGCAGCCCGCGCTGCCCTTCCGCCAGTTCCTGCGCCGTGAAGCCATCCTTCAGCGCACGCGCCACTTCTTCCTTGAAGGCCGCCTCGACCTTGGCCTGGTTCTGCGGCGCGAAGATCGCGCTCGCCTGCCATTCGGAATGCGGCTCCTGGTTGTTCCAGCTGATGCGGCTGCGCACGTCGTACGACAGGCCCTCGCTCTCGCGGATGCGCTTCCACAGCCGCGAGTTGCCGCCCGAGCCGAGCAGGTAGTTGGCCATCATCAGCGGCGGGTAGTCGGCATCGGTGTCC
>NZ_JBFUCB010000849.1:0-1996 GCF_056405435.1 Rhizobacter sp. P1_G5
GCGCCCTGTTTCCTGCCACAGCTCGGCCGGTTGCACGACCGGCATCAGCAGCTCGACGGCGCCGGCGCGGTTCATCTCCTCGCGGATGATGCCCTCCACCTTGCGGATCACCCGCAGCCCCATCGGCATGTAGGTGTAGATGCCTGCGCCGAGTCGCTTGATGAACCCCGCGCGCAGCATCAGCTTGTGGCTCATGACTTCCGCGTCGGCAGGAGCTTCCTTGAGGGTCGAGACGAAGAACTGGGAGGCTTTCATGGGGATGCGGGGGAGAACGCCGAAAAAGAACGCTGAAGAAAACAGCATCCAGCAAGGCTTGAGGGAAAGCCACGGGGTTGATTCCCGTCATGCCGGTGCAATAATGAATTCAACTAAGGAATTTGAGGTTGATTATGCTCGACCGAGAAGGGTTCAGACCCAACGTCGGCATCATCCTGCTCAATACGAAGAACCAGGTTTTCTGGGGCAAACGGATCCGGACCCACTCCTGGCAGTTCCCGCAAGGGGGCATCAAATACGGTGAAACGCCTGAGCAGGCGATGTTCCGCGAGCTTCACGAGGAGGTGGGGCTGACGCAGGATCATGTTCGGATCATCGCGCGCACGCGCGACTGGCTGCGCTATGAAGTGCCCGACCATTTCATCCGCCGCGACGCGCGCGGCCACTACCGCGGCCAGAAGCAGATCTGGTTCCTGCTGCAGCTGACCGGGCGCGACACCGACATGAACCTGCGCGCGACCGATCACCCCGAGTTCGATGCCTGGCGCTGGAACGAGTACTGGGTGCCGCTCGAAGTGGTGATCGAGTTCAAGCGCGATGTCTACCAGATGGCGCTGACCGAACTCGCCCGCTTCCTGCCGCGCGGGAACCACCACAACCGCTACCTTCGCTCGGGCATGCGCCCGCACCACCGGGACGATGGCTTCGAGGAGTCGAGGCCGGCCACCGAGCCGCAGGCGTTCGACGACGAACCGGGCGACCCGAAGGGCTGAGGGCCCCTTCCCTCAGCCGAGCACCAGGTTGTCGCGGTGGATCATCTCCGATTCGCCGGTGAAGCCGAGCAAGCGCTCAAACTCGCTCGACGGCTTGCGCGCGATCAGGCGCGCCTCGGAGCTCGAATAGTTCGCCAGGCCGCGCGCGACCTCGAGGCCCGAGCCCGAGCGCACCGCGATCACGTCGCCACGCGCGAACTCGCCGTGCACCTCGATCATCCCGATCGGCAACAGGCTCTTGCCCTCGTCACGCAACTTCGCGACCGCACCATCGTCGATCACGACGGCGCCGCGCAGCTGCAGGTGGTCGGCCATCCACTGCTTGCGGGCCGCCATCTTCTGCGTCGGCGCATTGAGCGCGGTGCCGATCGCCTCGCCCTGGGTCAGGCGCACCAGAACGTCGGGCTCGCGGCCCCAGGCGATGACGGTGGAGGCGCCGCTGCGCGCGGCCCRCTTGGCGGCCAGGATCTTGGTGATCATGCCGCCGCGGCCGAGGCTCGAACCGGCACCGCCCGCCATGCGCTCCAGCTCCGGGGTGCCGGCCTGCGCCTCGTGGATGAAGGTGGCTGATTCGTCCTTGCGCGGATCGGCCGAGTACAGGCCCTTCTGGTCGGTGAGGATCACCAGCGCGTCCGCCTCGATGAGGTTGGCCACCAGCGCGCCCAGCGTGTCGTTGTCGCCGAACTTGATCTCGTCGTTGACGACGGTGTCGTTCTCGTTGATGACCGGCACGACGCGCATGCGCAGCAAGGTCAGCAGGGTCGAGCGCGCATTCAGGTAGCGCTCCCGGTCGGCCAGGTCGGCGTGCGTGAGCAGCACCTGCGCGCTGCCCATGCCGTAGGCACGCAGCTGGGTCTCGTAGATCTGCGCCAGCCCCATCTGCCCGACCGCGGCCGCGGCCTGCAGTTCGTGCACCGCCTTCGGCCGGGTCGCCCAGCCGAGGCGCTTCATGCCCTCGGCGATCGCGCCGCTCGAGACCATCACGATCTCGCGCCCCTGGCCCGCGA
>NZ_JBFUCB010000850.1:0-1990 GCF_056405435.1 Rhizobacter sp. P1_G5
CAGCGTCGCCATGCGTTCGGCCTTCGCGGCGCGCTTGTCGGCGTCGCTGCGGCCGCTGCGGTAGATCGCATCCAGGTCATTGCGCGCCYGCATCGTCAGCGCGCGGAACTCCTGGCGCCGCTTGTCGTAGCGCTCGTACTCGTCGCGCGCCGCGGCGGTCGATTTCTCGACCAGCCAGCGCGTGCCGCCGATGCGCTCCACCGCGGTCGCGAACGATTCGTTGAACATCGTGTCGTCCTTCGCGAAGGCCACCTGGTGCGCCAGCTCGTGGAAGATCAGCCGCGCCAGCTCGCCCTCGGGCCAGCGGATGAAGGTGTTCAGCAGCGGGTCGCTGAAGAAGCCGCCCGGCAGCTTGCCCAGCGTCGAATAGGCCGGTACCGCGTAAACGCTGACCTCCAGGCCTTCGGTGCGCAGCGCATCGCCCTGCTCGTCGGCCGCCACCTGGTCGAAGTAGCCGCGGTAGCCGACGCAGCCGGTCACCGGGTAGCACCAGGTCTTCAACTGCAGGCTCAGCTCGGGCGCGGCCACCACGTTCCACACCGCGGCGCTGCGGTGCAGGTCGGCATAGCGCCGGTAGCTCGCGTTGTCCGGCAGCTTCAGCTCGCTGACCGCGTAGTCGCGCATGCGCTGCGTCAGCTGCAGGCGCTCGCGCAGCGGGTCGGAGGTGGCCGGGTCGGCAAGCCAGTCGCTGACCGGCTTGGCCTGGTTCAGCAGGCTCAGGTGGCCGCCGACCGATTGCGCCAGGTAGCGCACCGAACCGCAGCCGCTGAGCGAACCCAGCAGCACGACCGCGCCCACTGCCACCCACCATCTTTTCTTCACCGAGACTCGCATCACGCGAGTCTAGGCGAGCCATGCAGGCTCAGCTCAGCCGCCGCCCATTGGCCCCCAGCACCGCCAGGCCGACATAGCGCGATGCGACGTACGGCGCCGCACCGCCGAAGCCGAGCGAAAACTCGCCCAGGTTCAGCTGCTTCAGGCCGGTCAGCGCCTGGCGCAGCTTGTCGCGCGTCACGTCGCGGCCGGCGCGGCGCAAGCCCTCGGCCACCACCATCGCGTTGGCGTAGCCTTCGAAGCTGCTGGCGCCGAAGTCATCGCGGCCGATCGCACGCATCGCCGCCTGGTAGTTGCGCACCGATTCGAGCTTCTGCGACAGCGCATCCGGAAACACCTGCGACAACGCGATGCCCTGCGACGCGGCCCCCAGCTTGGCCAGCTCCGACGAGATCACCGACACCGACAGCCCGACCATCGGCAGGCCGGCCATGCGTGCGCGCAGCTGCAKCATCAGCGCCGTGCTGGTCGTGCCGGTGGTGCCGAAGAACACCACGTTGGGCTTGGCCGCGAGCAACTGGTCGACGACCTGCGCCACGTTGGAGCCGTCCACGGCTGCCGGCACGGTCGCCACCGCCTGCAACCCGGCCRCCTGCAACGCGGCGGTCGCGTCCTTCGCGACCTCCTTGCCGAACGGGTTGTCGAGGAAGACCAGCGCGATGTCCTTCAGGCCCATCGCGACCAGTTGCTGGGTCACGCGCGTCACCTCGTCGGTGTAGCTCGCGCGCACATGGAAGACGTTGCGCTGGCCCGGCTGGCGCAGCGACGATGCCCCGGTGATCGGCCCGACATAGGGCACGCCCGCCTGCTCGATCGCCGGGATGATCGCGGCATTGTTCGCGGTGCCGATGCACGAGATCAACGCGAACGCGGTGTTGCCCTCGAGCATCTGCCTGACGTTCTCGACGGTGCGCGCCGGCACGTAGCCGTCGTCCTTCATCAGCAGGCGCAACTCGCGGCCGTGGATGCCGCCGGCCTTGTTGATCGCTGCGAAGGCCGCCGAGATGCCGGAGTTCTGGTCGCGGCCGGCGCCGGCCAGGATGCCGCTCAGCGCGGCCGAACTGCCGAGCGTGACCTGCGTGGCCCCGAGCCCCTCGTCGGCCGCGCGCGCGACCTGCACCCACGCGGCGCCGCTCGCTGCCGCCATCCCCTGCAC
>NZ_JBFUCB010000851.1:0-1981 GCF_056405435.1 Rhizobacter sp. P1_G5
CAGGCGGCGCATGCGCTCGCTGGGCGTCACGATGTCGGTCAGCCGGATGCCGAACTTGTCGTTCACCACCACCACCTCGCCCTGCGCGATCAGGTAGCCGTTGACCAGCACGTCCATCGGCTCGCCCGCCAGTGCGTCGAGCTCGACCACCGAGCCCTGCGCCAGCTGCAGGATGTGCTTGATCGGGATGCGCGTGCGACCCAGTTCCACGGTGAGCTGCACCGGGATGTCCAGGATCATGTTGATGTCGTTCGGCGCCGACGGCCCCGCACCCGACGCGAAGTTCGTGAACGCCACCGGCGACACCTGCTCGGCCGCGTTCTGCACCTCGGAGGCGGTCTCGGGCTTGGTCTCGGCGAGTGCGGCGGCCCACTCGGCGGCCATCGCGTCCTCTTCGGACGGCGCTGCGTTGTCAGCTGACATTGTTTTCCCCCAACCAGCTCATCGACGAGCCGGTCAACAGTTGATCGATCTTCAAGGCGTACTTGCCGTTGGAGGTTCCGTAGTGGCAATCGAACACCGGCACGCCCGACACCTTGGCCTGGATGCCGGCCTGCAGGTCGAGCTCGATGAAATCGCCGGGCTTGAACGACAGCAGCTGCTCCACGGTGGCCGGGGCCTGCGCCAGCTCGGCCACCAGCTCGACCTCGGCCGACTGGATCTGCTGCTTCAGCAGGTTCACCCAGCGCTTGTCCGGCTCGTTGCTGTCGCCCTGGATGGTCGAATACAGCACGTCGCGGATCGGCTCCAGCGTCGAATACGGGATGCAGAAATGGATGGTGCCGGTGGTGTCGCCGATCTCCAGCGTGAAGCTGGTGGCCACGACGATCTCGCTCGGTGTCGCGATGTTGGCGAACTGCGGCTGCATCTCCGAGCGCTGGTATTCCAGCTCGAGCGGGTAGATGCCGTGCCAGGCCTTCTTGTATTCCTCGGTCACCACGTCGACCAGGCGCGTGATGATGCGCTGCTCGGTCGGCGAGAAATCACGGCCCTCGATGCGGGTGTGGAACTTGCCCGCGCCGCCGAACAGCGAGTCGATCACCGCGAACACCAGCGTCGGGTCGCACACCACCAGCCCGCTGCCGCGCAGCGGACGCACCGAGACGATGTTGAAGTTGGTCGGCACCACGATCTCGCGCAGGAAGGCGCTGTACTTCTGCACCTTGATGCCGCCGATCGAGATCTCCGGGCTCTTGCGGATGAAGTTGAACAGCCCGATGCGGATGTTGCGCGCGAAGCGCTCGTTGATGATCTCCATCGTGGGCATGCGCCCACGGACGATCCGCTCCTGGCTGGCAATGTCGTAATTGCGGATGCTGCCGTGCTGGACTTCTTCCTCTTCCAGCTTCTGGCTTTCCCCGGTGATGCCCTGCAACAGCGCATCGACTTCGTCTTGCGAAAGGATCTGCTGGTTCATGGGGTGGGCCTGAGGGTGACGACCGGATGCGGCGTCACTGGATGATGAAGGTGGAGTAGTGCACGTGCGTGACCGGGTTGTGCACCGCGGCCTTGCGCTTCTTCTTGCCCTTCTTGCCCTTGGACGCGTCGTCGTCGGCGTCATCGGCGTCGACCTCGATGCCCAGCGGCAGCACCGCCTCGCGCATCACGTCCTTGGCGAGCTGGATCTTGCCGTTGCCGTCCAGCAGCTGCTGCGAGGTCTTGTGCGACATCACCATCAGGATGCCGCTGCGGATCGCCGGCATGTAGACCTTCAGCTGCTCGGCGAACTTCGGGTCGTCGACCTCGAGCGTGACGCCGATCTGCGCGAAGCGCTCGGCATCCTTGTCGGCCAGGTTGACGACGAACACCTCCAGCGGCACGAAGGTCGGGACCGTCTTGTGCTCGTCCTTGGCGTGCTTCTCGGGCGCGGCGGCACCGGCATCGTCGCCGTCTTCTTCCTCGGCGGCTGCGGCGGCCGCGGCGGCCTTCTTCTTCATCACCACGACGGCGCCACCACCGCCCGCCACCAGCGCGAGCACGG
>NZ_JBFUCB010000852.1:0-1981 GCF_056405435.1 Rhizobacter sp. P1_G5
CGTTCAGCGAGGCCGCGGACGGCAGCCTCGCGGCGGTGCTGCAACCCTCGACCCAAGGCTTTGCGGAGTTCGCCGGCACGATCCGCATCCAGGCCTACCTGAACCAATCGGGGCAGCTGGGCAACGTCAATTTCGACCTGGTCTACAACCCGCTGGTGCCCGCCGAATGGGCTGGTGTGCGCGAGGCGCTGCAGGCGGGCTCGCTCGATTTCTTCCTGAAGGCGCGGGTGGCACAGCCCGGCCGCTATGTCGTCAGCGCGCGCGTCGACGATGCGGCCGGCAAGCCGTTCGCGCTGCTGAGCTTCAACGACGAGGTGGCTGTCGGCGAGCAGGAGTTCAGGCTGCGCCTGTTCGGCAAGCTGGTGCGCGACGGCAAGCCGGCCTTTCCGCTGACGCTGCGCGATGTGCAGGGATTCCTGCTGCTGCCCGATCGTTTTCCGGACCGCGCGATGCTGCCGCGGCAGGCGGGCGCCGTGCACACCAGCAAGGCGTATGCGCTCGACAGCTTTTCAGATGCGGAATGGAGCAGCGAGGAGCGAAGCCGCTACCTCGCTGAACTCAACAAGGACGTGGATGAAGCCAAGCGGCAGGTCGATGCGCTGAACCGCTGAAGCGCATGCGGGCCGAGCGCCGGGCCGCCCCAAGCCGGCCCGCATCCCCTCGGGGGATCGGTCGGTGTACCCGCCGACCGAGGGGTCGTCATCAAAGCCAGCGCCACACCCTGACCAGCCAAGCCGGCACGCGCTGGCCGCGGGGACGATAGTTCTGGCGAAGTTCTGCGTACATGGGTGACCTCCGAGGTGCGGACTGTATCTTCATACAGTACTGTGTGCAAGCACAGTATTCGCCGCATCAACCCTTGTAGCTGCCGCGCACCGCATCACCGGCCGCCTTGGCGCCCAGGCCGGTCGGGTCCGCGAAGCCGACGGCGGTTTCCGTCAGGCTCGCGCCCATCTCGACGCCGGCCTTCTTCACGTCGCCGCCGATCACCGCGGTGTCGGCCACGTGCAGCGCACCGCCGATCGCCTTGGCGCCCAGTTCGCCCAGCGCCGAGAACACCTTGCCCAGGCCCGGGATCTTGCCGAGCGTGTTCTTGATCAGATCGCCGATGAAGTTGAAGGCCTTCGACAGGCCGTCGAGGATCTTGTGGCCGATGTACTCGGCGTTGTCCATGTTCGTGCCGTTCTTCTTCACGTGACCGTCGTTGGTCTGGTCGAGCCGCTGGTCGGCCTTCAGGTGCCCGTAGCCGTACTTGCCGAAGTCCTGCAGCAGGCCGGCCTCGGTGCCGTGGCGCGCATCGCCGTCCTTCGTGAAGCCTTCGATCTTGCCGTTCTTCGTCACGTCTTCGGGGCGCACGTCGCCGTCGCGGTCCTTCGCGCCCTTGACCCAGCTGACGACGTTGGACGCCCGCTGCGCCGCGTCGGCGCGCTCCTGCGGGCTCTTGGCCGGATCGTCCCAGTCGCCGCACTGCTTCTTCAGGTTGTCCTTCACGCCGCTCTGGTTGCCCAGGTTCTTCAGCGTCGGGTTGCCGTCGACGATGCTCTGCGCCGAGGCGCCCGGCGGCGCCTTGTCGTTGGCCGACGGCATCACGGGTCCACTCTGCGCGGCCGGTGCACCTTGCTGCGCGGCGGCGGCCTGGCCGCCTTGTTGCATCGCCAGCGCCTGCTGCGGCTGGGCCTGCGGCATCGGCGGCAGCGAGCGCATCGCCGACAGCGACGACGCCGACATGCCGGGCTCCTCGTTGTCGTCGTCCTTGCCGCCCAGGGAGAGGCTCGGGAGCTTCAGGCCACCCATCACCTGGTCGATGAAAGCCCCCTGCTGCTKCCCGCCTTGCGGGGCAGCCCCGGTGGCCGATGCGCATTGCGCCCCGGCCCGATGCACTTGCGTGGACTGAATGTTCATGATCGAGGCGCCTTCGATGCATCGCGCGGCCCGCTGCGGCGCAGCGATCGACTCCGGCGAACGGTCCCCTACCTTAGGG
>NZ_JBFUCB010000853.1:0-1978 GCF_056405435.1 Rhizobacter sp. P1_G5
GTTCGAGGGCCTGGCCACGCGGCTGGCCGATGCGGTCGAGCAGGAGGCGCGCCGCTGGGGCGCCGACCTGGTCGTGCTCGGCACGCACGGCCGCCGCGGCGCGAGCCGCTTCTTCCTCGGCAGCGATGCCGAGCAGGTGCTGCGCTCGTCGCCGGTGCCGGTGCTGCTGGTGCGCGCGCAGGAAGCCGCGACGCCGACCGCGCGGGCGTGAACCGCGGGCTGCGCCGGCTGGCTTTCGCCGCACTGCTCGCGGCCGTGGGGCCGCTGCAGGCACAGCGCCCGTTCCCGTCGCCGCCATTGGCCGACGCGTTCGCCGAGCAGGTGAGCCCGCGGCTCGAGTTGCCCGAGCCGGCGGCCGCCGGCTACGCGGCGCTGCTCGCCGGGGCGTGGCAGGCCGCTGCGATCGACCCGGGGCCGGCGACGCAGTTCGTGCTGCTGGTCGATCGCCATCCGCAGGTGCAGGCGCTGGTGCTGTTCTGGGGCTCGCCCGAGGACGGCTGGCGGGTGGTCGGCGCGGCGCCGGTGTCGACCGGGCTGCCGGGGCGCTACGAGCATTTCACGACGCCGCCCGGCGTGTTCGCGCATTCGCYGCAGAACCCGGATTTCCGCGCCGAGGGGACGCGCAACGAGCTCGGCATCCGCGGCTACGGCCGCAAGGGCGCGCGGGTGTTCGACTTCGGCTGGGTCGCGGCGCCCAAGGGCTGGGGCGACCACGCGATGAGCGTGATGCGCCTGCAGGTGCATGCGACCGACCCGGACCTGCTCGAGCGTCGCCTCGGCTCGGCGCAGTCGAAGGGCTGCATCCGCATCCCGGAACGCCTGGACGAGTTCCTCGACCGCTACGGCGTGCTCGATGCCGACTATGACGCTGCGCTCGCGCAGGGGCATTCGCTGTGGATGCTGCGCGCCGACCGGCTGCCGAGCCCGTGGGCCGGGCGCTGGCTGGTGGTGGTCGAGTCGACGGTGGATGCGCGGCCGGCCTGGTCGCCGGCGCCCGCCATGCGCTGATCCGGCGCCGCGCCGCGCGCTACGGCATCACGACCGCTGCCCCCAGTACGCGCCCGGCACGCAGGTCGGCCAGCGCGACGTTGGCGCGGTCCAGCGGGTAGGGTGTGGCGTGCACGTCGAGCGGATGGCGGCGCGCGAATGCGAAGAACTCGGCAGCGTCGGCGCGCGTGAGGTTCGCCACCGACATCAGCTGCCGCTCGTGCCACAGCAACTCGTACGGAAACGACGGGATGTCGCTCATGTGGATGCCGCCGCAGACCACGCGGCCGCCGGGGCGCACCGCGCGCAGCGCGAGCGGCACCAACTCGCCGGCCGGTGCGAACAGGATGGCGGCATCGAGCGCGTGCGGCGGCGCCTCGGTGCTCGCGCCGGCCCACACTGCGCCGAGGCGGCGCGCGAAGTCCTGCGCGGCGATGTCGCCCGGCCGCGTGAACGCGTGGACCTGGCGGTCCTGCTGCAGCGCGACCTGCGCGACCAGGTGGGCCGCGGCCCCGAAGCCGTACAGGCCGAGGTGGCGGGCATCGCCGGCCAGGCGCAGGCTGCGCCAGCCGATCAGCCCGGCGCACAGCAGCGGCGCCACCAGCAGCGGCGGCTGGTCCAGGTTCAGCTCGATGCAGAAATCGGCTTCGGCGACGGTGTGCGTCGCGAAGCCGCCGTCGCGGCCGTGGCCGGTGAAGACCGGCGCCTCGCACAGGTTCTCGCTGCCGCGCGCGCAGGCCGCGCAGTGCCCGCAGGTGTGGCCGAGCCACGGCACGCCGACGCGCATGCCGGTGCGCAGCCGCGTGRCCCCGGGGCCGAGCCGCTCGACGATGCCGACGATCTCGTGCCCCGGCACCAGCGGCAGGCGCGGCAGCGGCAGTTCGCCGTCGACCACGTGCAGGTCGGTGCGGCACACCGCGCAGGCCTCGACGCGCAGTAGCACCTCTGCGGAGCCGGGCACCGGCAGCGGCCGCTCCTCCAGGTGCAGCGG
>NZ_JBFUCB010000854.1:0-1976 GCF_056405435.1 Rhizobacter sp. P1_G5
GGCCGGCGACGCGATCCCGCTGGCGGCGCGCCTGATGGCCGTGGCCGACGTGTTCGATGCGCTGATCTCGCGCCGCGTCTACAAGGCGGCGCTCGACTTCGGCGAGGTGCGGCGCATCATGGCCGGGCAGCGCGGCCGGCATTTCGATCCGGACCTGCTCGACGCGTTCCTCGCGGGCTTCGACGCGTTCTGCACGATCGCGCAGTGCCATCCGGACGAAGCGGAGCCGGTGCACGAGGCGCGGCCGTGGGAATCGGTCGAGGCCTGATGCAGATGACGCCGCTGTTCGCCGCGACCTTGACCGCGCTGGGCTGCGCGCTCGCGGTGGCGAGCCTGTGCCTGCTGGCCGTCGAGCGCCGCACGCTGCGCCGGCTGCGGGCTGCGAACGCGGCCCTGGAGGCCCGCGTGCAGGCGCTCGCGCTGATGGAGGCGATCGTCGACGGATCGAGCGACGCGATCTTCGCCAAGGACCGGGACGGCCGCTACCTGGTCGTCAACCGCGAGGCCTGCCGCGTGCTCGGCCGCAGCGCGGCCCAGATGATCGGGCAAGACGACCCCGCGCTGTTCCCGCCCGAGCAGGCGATGCTGGTGCGCGCGAACGACCTCGTCGTGATGCACGAGAACCGCGTGCGCACCTTCGACGAGGAGCTCAGCACGCGCGACGGCAGCATCAGCTACCTGGCGACCAAGGGGCCGCTGCACGACGAATCGGGGCGCGTCACGGGCGTGTTCGGCATCTCGCGCGACATCACCGAGCGGCGCCGCGCCGAGCGCGCGCTGCGCGACGCGCACCAGCTGGTGCAGGCGGTGGAGGATTCGGTGCTCGACCACATGGCGGTGCTGGACCACCGCGGCGTGATCGTCGGCGTCAATGCCGCCTGGCGCCGCTTCGCGCAGGCGCAGGGCATGGACGAGGCGCTGGCGGCGCAGGCCGGGATCGGCGTCGACTACCTCGGGCTGTGCCGGGCGGTCGGCCGCGCCGGTGCCGACGACGGGGTCGACAGCGATGCGATCCGCGTGGCCGACGGCATCGCCGGGGTGCTGGCCGGCTGGCGTGACGTGTTCTCGCACGAGTACGCCTGCGATGCCGGCGGCAGCCCGCGCTGGTTCCACATGGACGTCACGCCGCTGCGCACCGGCCGCGGCGGTGCGGTGGTCGTGCATGCCGACGTGACGCAGCGCCGCCTCGCCGAGGACGCGCTGCGGCGCAGCGAGGTGCAGTACCGCTCGATGGTCTGCGCACTCGACGAAGGCATCCTGATCGTCGATGCCCGCGGCCGCGTGCAGGCCTGCTCGCCGCAGGCCCAGCGCTTCTTCGGGATGGGCGCGGCCGAACTGCAGCGGCCCGGCGCGTTCGCGCAGTGGCGCACCGTGCGGCCCGACGGCAGCGCGATGCCGCGCTCCGAGATGCCGATGCTGCGCTGCCTGCGCAGCGGCCAGCCCTGCCACGACGTGACGATCGGCGTCGTGCCGCCCGGCGGCGACCTGCGCTGGGTGCTCGCGCATGCCGAGCCGATGCACGAGTGCGGCGTGCTGACCGCGGTCGTCACCTCGTTCACCGACATCACCGAGCGGCACGCGACGCAGGCCGAGCTCGACCGCCACCGCCATCGGCTCGAGGAGCTCGTCGAGGAGCGCACGCACCAGCTGCAGCGCCTGAACCAGGCGCTGCTCGAGAGCGAAAGGCTGCTGGTCGTCTCGCGCGACAAGGCCGAGGCGGCCAACCGGGCGAAGAGCGCGTTCCTCGCCAACATGAGCCACGAGATCCGCACGCCGATGAACGCGATCATCGGGCTCACGCACCTGCTGCGCCGCGACGTGCACGAACCCGCCCAGGCGCAGCGGCTGCGCAAGGTGGGCGATGCGGCCTCGCACCTGCTGCAGGTGATCGACGACATCCTCGACCTGTCGAAGATCGAGGCCGGCCGCATGGACCTGGAGCGCACCGGTTTCTCGTTGCATGCGCTGCTCGCACG
>NZ_JBFUCB010000855.1:0-1975 GCF_056405435.1 Rhizobacter sp. P1_G5
GCATCCAGGCCGTGGTGCTGAACGGCGCGAAGATCGGCCGCCATTGCCTGGTGGGCGCCGGCGCGCTGGTCACCGAGGGCCAGAGTTTCCCGGACGGCTCGCTGATCCTGGGCACGCCGGCCCGCGTGGTGCGCCAGCTGTCGCCAGAGCAGATGCAGGGGCTCGAGAAGAGCGCCGCCCACTATGTCGAGAACGCCCGGCGCTACCAGTCCGGCCTGAAAGAAATCACCTGATGAGCGAGCTTCACAAATTCCTGTTCGAAGGCCTGCCGGTGCGCGGCATGCTGGTGCGCCTGACCGATTCCTGGGTCGAGATCCTGCGCCGGCGCAGCACGGCATCCGATGCCTTCCCGCCCGCGGTGCGCGCGCTGCTCGGCGAGATGTCGGCCGCGGCGGTGCTGATGCAGTCGAACATCAAGTTCGAAGGCTCGCTCGTGATGCAGATCTTCGGCGACGGGCCGGTCAAGCTGGCGGTGGCCGAGGTGCAGTCCGACCTCGCGTTCCGCGTCACCGCGAAGGTGGTCGGCGAGGTGGCGCCCGATGCGCGCCTGGCCGCGATGGTCAACGCCGGCGGCAAGGGCCGTTGCGCGATCACGCTCGACCCGAAGCCGCGCGGCCCTGGGCAGCAGCCGTACCAGGGCGTGGTCGCGCTGCACGGCGACGGCGGCGAGCCGCTGCAGAAGCTGGCCGACGTGCTGGAGCACTACATGCTGCAGTCCGAGCAGCTCGACACGCGGCTGATCCTCGCGGCCAACGACGAGGTGGCCGCCGGCCTGCTGATCCAGCGCCTGCCGATCGAGGGCGAGGGCAACCTCGCCGGCCGCCGCAACGAAGACGAGATCGGCCTGAACGAGGCCTACAACCGCATCTCGCACCTGGCCTCGACCCTCACCGCCGACGAGTTGCTGACGCTCGATGCCGAGACCGTACTGCGCCGGCTGTTCTGGGAAGAGACCGTGCGCCGCTTCCCGCCGATGACCGGCGAACTCGGGCCGCATTTCGCGTGCACCTGCTCGCGCGAGCGCGTCGGCGCGATGCTGAAGGGGCTGGGCCGCGAGGAGGTCGACGGGGTGGTCGCCGAGCAGGGCCGGGTCGAGGTGGGTTGCGACTTCTGCGGCATCAAGTACCACTTCGACGCGGTCGACGTCGGCGAGCTGTTCACGCTGCCACGCGACCAGCCGCCCGGCAGCACGACATTGAACTGAAGTCCAACGCACGAAAGACCCACGATGCTCTACGCCAGCCTGAAAGTCCTGCACTTCCTGTCGGTGATCGTCTGGCTCGGCGGCATGTTCTTCACGCTGTTCTGCCTGCGGCCCGGCGCGGCGCACCTGCCGCCGGCCGAGCGCGTGCCGCTGATGCAGTCGGTGCTGCAGCGCTTCTTCGGCATCGTGCTGTGGGTGGCGCTGGTCACCGTGCTGAGCGGCGGCTGGATGGTGGGGCGCGTCGCGTCGACGACGAAGGCGACCGGCGGTCCGTTCAACATGCCGCTCGAATGGAGCGTGATGGCCGGGCTCGGGCTGCTGATGGTCGCGATCTTCGGCCACATCCGCTTTGCGCTGTTCAAGCGCGTGCAGCGCGCGAGCGCCGCTCAGGATTGGGCGGCGGCCGGTGCCGCGCTGAAGGCGATCCGCGATTGGGTGGCGGTGAACCTGACGATCGGCGTGGTGATCGTGGTTGTCGTGATTGCCGGGACGATGACGTAAGCCCGTCTGGGGCGATTTGCGCGCGCCTTTGCCGAGCCGGTGGCTTTGTGTGAAGAGCCTGCGAGTGCCGAGCGGGACTTCGATACCTCAGTCCGAACGGATGGTGGCGTGCCCGGCCCGGATGCCAATCCGGGGATCAACCCCCACTTGTTCGCTTGTCACCTCCCAACAGGCAGGGCGGTTGCAGAAGGCGCGTGCGGGGAGGCTGTGGAGCGCCAATCAGGACGGGGCGCCGGAGCTGGCTGGTTTCATGGCCCGCGTGCGCAGCAC
>NZ_JBFUCB010000856.1:0-1975 GCF_056405435.1 Rhizobacter sp. P1_G5
GGCCCACGCCCTGGTCGCGGCACAGCGGAATCATCTCGCGCTCTTCCTCGCGGTAGGCCAGGTTGTAGTGGTTCTGCATGCTGATGAACGGCGTCCAGCCGTGGCGGCGCGCGGTCTCCTGCATCTTCGCGAACTGCCAGGCCCACATCGAACTCGCCCCCAGGTAGCGCACCTTGCCCGCCTTCACCAGGTCGTGCAGCGCCTCCATCGTCTCCTCGACCGGAGTGTTCGGGTCGAAGCGGTGGATCTGGTAGAGGTCGATGTAGTCGGTCTTCAGGCGGGCGAGGCTCGCATCGACCGCATGGAACAAGCGCTTGCGGCTCAGGCCGTGCAGGTTCGGCGGAGCCTGGTCGAACGCGGTCGCGGCGTTGCGGTATTCCATCTCGACCAGGTAGTAGGCCTTGCTCGCGATGACGACCTCGTCGCGCCGGCAGAACTCGCGGATGAAGCGGCCGGTCAGCACCTCGCTCTCGCCGGACGAGTACATGTCGGCGGTGTCGAAGAAGTTGATGCCGAGCTCGACGGCGCGCTGCACCAGCGGCCGGCTCGCGGCCTCGTCGAGCACCCAGGGCCGCCAGTCGGGGCGGCCGTAGGTCATCATGCCGAGCGCGATGCGCGACACCTGCAGGCCGCTGCGGCCGAGTCGGATGGTTTTCATGGCCGCCAGCGTAACGCCTGCGGCAAGGGCATCAGCGCGTGTGGGCAAGCATCCACTGGTAGATGTTGCGGCCGGTCTCGACCTGCGCGGCCGGGTCGTAGGTGCGCGTCCACGAATCGTGGCCGACGCCCGGGTACAGCGTCAGCTTCGCCGCCGGGTCGACCGCGTTCGCGCAGGTGTAGCCGTCGGCCGTCGTCGCCTTGTTCAGCTTGTCGACCCAGCCCTGCGACAGCGCCGGCAGCACCGTGGTGTCGGCCGTGCCGTGGAAGGCGAACACCGGCAGGTTGCCGGCGACCATCGCGTTGCAGATGCCGTTGTTCGCACCCTTCGGATCGGCCGCGCCGGCGATCGGCACCAACGCGGCAATCTGCGATGCCCACGAGGTCTTCGGTGACGAGCCGGCCACCGATGCGGTCGCCAGGCTCCAGGCCGCCCCGCCGCCCATCGACAGCCCGGTCACGTAGATGCGCTTCGGATCGACCCGGTAGGTCTTGATCGCATGCGCCAGCATGCCGGCGGTGTCGTTGCCGTTCCACCAGCCGCGGCTGTCCTGCGGCGAGACGACGATGAAGCATTCACGCCCGGCCGGCATGTCGAAGCACATGTCGTTGTTGGCGGCGATCAGCTTCGGCGGGCCGTGGCGCTTCACGGTGTCGAGCTGCGAGCCGTTGGCCGCGCCGGTCTCGCCGGCGCCGTGGAAGAACACCATCAGCGGGTACGTCTTGCCGCTGGTCGCGTAGTCGGCCGGCAGGTACTCCCAGTACCAGACCGGCAGCGTGCCGTCGAGCGAGGTGAAGCTCTTCTTCAGCTGGCGCTCGGACGGCTTGGTGGCCTGCGCAGGCGGAGGCGGGTCGACGTTGCCGGAAGGAGCGCCGGTCGTGCTGCTGTCATCACCACCGCCGCCGCAGGCCGCCAACAGCAGGCCGAGGGTGATCGTCGTCGCAAGGCGCAGGTTCATGGCACGGACTCCCGAGGGCACATCCATCGGAAAGCAAGGGATGCGCCTTGCGGTTTCGCGGGGAGATCGGCCTGGTTTGCGACGATTTGCGGCAATCCCTCACACGGCCTGTCGCCCTATGCGATGCGCGGTGTCTCGACGCGCACGTCACCGCACTGCGCCCGGTGCCGCAGCGCGTGGTCCATCAGCACGAGCGCCAGCATCGCCTCGGCGATCGGCGTGGCGCGGATGCCGACGCAGGGGTCGTGGCGGCCGTGCGTCTGCACGACGGTCGGATTGCCCTGCAGGTCGATCGAATCGCGCGGGCTGTGGATCGAGCTGGTCGGCTTGATCGCGATGTTGACGGTGATGTCCTGGCC
>NZ_JBFUCB010000857.1:0-1974 GCF_056405435.1 Rhizobacter sp. P1_G5
GCGTGGTGTCGGTGGCGGGCGCGAAGGCGGCGGCCGATTCCGACGGCGCATCAGCTGCCGGCGCATCCGCCGTACCGCTCTCGCTGCCGCCGCACGCTGCCAGCGTGCCGATCAGGCTGATCGCCGCGGCCACGCCGGCGGCATTCCACTTCAGGTGAATCCTGCGCATCGTCCGTCCCCTGGTTGGCAGGTCATTGCCTGCGTCGCGGCAGTGTTATGGAACTGGTTCCAACTGGCAACGGCGGGGATGTGAGCAGGTGTGTAGCTACAAGCTGACGCGCCCCTCGATCGAGTCGTCGAGCGTCTTGCCCACGGCCGCGCCGATCAGGATCTTCAGGCCGGCGATGGCGTCGCCGTGCTTGTTGTCCCAGTAGTAGCCATCGGTCGGTACGAACTCGATGACGGTGATGCGCGGATCGTCGATGCCGCCGGTGAACCAGGTCTTGATCGGTGCGGCCCACAGTTCCTGGATCTTCGCCTTGTCGGTCGAGACGGTCGCGCGGCCTCGCAGCTGCAGGAAGTCGGAGTGCTTCGATGCCTGAAAGTACAGCGTGACCTGCGGGTCGGCCGCGATCTCGGCATTCTTGTGGCTGTCATTCGCGCTGAGGAACCACAGGTGGCCGCGCTCATCTGTCTGTTGCACGCTCATCGGCCTTGCCGCGACCGCGTCGCCGATGCGGCTTGCGGTGCAGAAGAAGCACGATGAATTCTTGTCGACCACCGCGCGGATACGGGCGATGGCGTCGGCGGCCTGCAGGTCCTGGCGGTTCTGCTCGGGTTGTTGCTGGTTGATGGAGTCCATGGGGCTGCATCGTCCCGTTCAACTCGCGCGCTGTCAGCCGGGGTGCATGCCGAGTTCACGTCAGCCGTGTCCGACGGTCCATAGTTAGTAGTGAGGGTGCGGACCTTGCCGCACTCCCATAGCATTTTCCGGTCTCGAATGCGAAGAGCGAGTGGAGGCCACATGCTGAAAAGCCCGCTGTTGAGGGCCCTTGCCGCAGGACTGTCGATGTCGGCATGGAGCGTCGCCGCCGCGCCGCTCATTCTGATCACGAAGGAAGAAGCGGCCCTCCCGTCCACGACACTGACCGCGAGGTCAGGCGTCACGCTGCCACCGACCATCGAGGTGCTGTCACCGAAGGCAGGGGAGCCGGTGAAGTCGCCCTTTCGCCTGAGGATCGCGTTCCGCGCCCATGGCGATGCCAAGATCGATCCGGGCAGCGTGAACCTCGTCTACTCGCGCCAGCCGCCGGTCAACCTGACGGAGCGTGTCAAGCCCTTCCTGACCGCTTCACGACTCRATATCCAGGAGGTGGTCGTTCCGCCCGGCCAGCACGAAATCCTGATCAGCGTCAGCGACGACCAGCTGCACGATGGCGTCCGCAAACTCGCGTTGACGGTGCGGCCTTGAGGAACCGGGCGATGAGTACGGGACGATCGCTGCTCGCCCGCTGGCCGGATGCGGACCTGTGCCCATACTGTCACTCCAAGACCGGCGAGTCGCGTGCCTGCAGCGCCTGTGGCCGCGATGTCGACCTGCTGCGCGAATTGCGCCACGAACTGGAGTCGGTCCGGTCGCTCGCGCCGTATGCCGCAGCCATCGCACCATGCCGCGCCGAGCCGCTGGCCCGCCGGCTGCTCAGCCGCTGCGGCTGGACCATCGTGGCCATCCTGCTGGCAGAGGTATCGCTCGTCCTGGTCTATGACACCTCCGACGTCTACCTGTACGCGGCCGCAGCGGCTGCCTCGCTGGTCTCGGGTTATTCGCTGGGCATCCGCCTCGCGGCGCGGCAAGCAGGCCTGACCCTGCTGAGCATTGCCGCGACCGCCTTCCTGTCCGTGTGGTTGACGACCGCGGTAACCGGCCTCCACACCTGGGCAGTCGGTGACGCCCCGCTCGAACTGGCCCCTCATTCCCCGACCGATTGGCGTGAGGCTCTCCGATTTGTCACCACGATTGCACTGGCCATGCTG
>NZ_JBFUCB010000858.1:0-1974 GCF_056405435.1 Rhizobacter sp. P1_G5
TGCAGAAGCAGCGCGGCGGCCAGACGACGATGGCCTACGACGTGCTCGGGCGGATGACGCAGCGCATCGAGGCGGAATACCAGAGCACCTGGACCTACGACAGCTGCCTGATGGGCATCGGCAAGCTGTGTGAGACGAGCACCAGCACCGGCATCCATCGGCAGTGGGCGTATGACAGCCTGGGGAGGTTGACCAGCACGCGGACCGACATCGCCAATGGGCCGAGCTTCGCGAGTGCGCTGAGCTATGACGCGAACGGCCGGCAAGCGACGCAGACCTGGCCGACCGGGCTCACTGTGAACTACGGCTACACGCCCAAAGGATTCCTGAACAGTGTGTCGCTGGCAACCGCCGTGACGGTGAGCCCGCTGCCCGCGACACCGGGCGGCACACCGGGTGCGAACGTCACGCTGCCGGCCGGCACAGTGCTGTGGCAGGCGCAGGCCTGCAACGCGTGGGACCAGTTGGAGCAGCAACGGTACAGCAGCTCGGTGGTGAGCAAGTCCGGCCACGAGGCGGCCACCGGCCGGGCCAGCAGCCTGATGGCAGGCAAGGGCAACGCCGCCGACGTGTTGAACCACGGCTACGTGTGGGACAGCCTGGGCCGGTTGACGAACCGCAACGATGCGAACGGGGATGGCAGCACCGGCGCGGTGACCGAGAACTTCGAGCACGACGCGCTCGGCCGGCTGCAGCGCTACACGGTGGCGGCTCCTGCGATCAACGGCCTCGTGCGCACGGTGAGCCTGCAATACAACGCGCTGGGCAGCATCCTCTACAAGAGCGATGTCGGGGTGTACAGCTACAACGCACAGGGCGCCAATGCAGTGCGGCCGCATGCGGTGMAGAGCATCGAAGGAGCSGCGGCCAACACCTACGGCTTCGATGCGAACGGCAACATCGCCAGCGCGACGGCGGGYAAGTACCGCGGGATCACGTACACCGGCTTCAACCTGCCGGACAGCCAAGCCGGTGTGCAAGGGCCTGCAGGCGGTCCGAGTTACGTGTGGAGCTACGACGAAGACCATGCCCGCATCCGCGAAGTGCGGACCATCCCGAGCGGCACCAACGCGGGCACCCGAACCACTTGGTACCTGCACTCGGACAACACCGGAGGCTTGGCCTTCGAGAGCGAGGTCAATGCGCCGACCAGCCCGAGTGCCGCGAACCCGGCGGTCACGAGCAACCGCCACTACCTGAGCGCTGGCGGCCAGAGCCTCGGGGTGCTGGTGAGCACGGGAGCGTTGCCCACGCTCGGCGCCGCGCAGACCGCACCAGCCGTGCAGTCGAGCCTGAGCGCGGTGAAGCTGGAGTACTGGCACAAGGAYCACCTGGGCAGCATCGCRGCRACGACSGAYCACAACGGCRACSTSACGGCCCGCAACGCCTACGACCCGTTCGGCAAGCGCCGTTTCTCGARCGGCAACYACGACGCMGCMGGCGCGCTSGKSATCGACTGGAGCCCCKCGKTGAACAGCGGCACCGACCGCGGCTTCACCGGCCAYGAGCARCTCGACGACATCGGGCTCACGCACATGAACGGSCGSMTGTACGACGCGGCCCTMGGGCGCTTCCTGTCMGCGGAYCGGGCCGTGACGAAGCCCTAYGAACTGCAGAGCTACAACCGCTACAGCTATGTCGAGAACCGGCCGCTGAGTGGCACGGACCCGAGCGGSTGGAATCCGAATGAGCTGACGCCGRGCAAGACCTGGGATCCCGAACTCTTCGTGATGGAGGAGGTGAAGATCACCGGCACGGGCGTGCCCACACTGCCTGCGCCGAACCTGACCTGCTCGTCGTCATGCCTGGGGGGACTCTTCAAGCCGGGGCCGCCGACCTTCGTGCTGATGGCCGCACCGGGCACGCCAGTTCAGAAGTCGTTCCAGCAGGGTCTGAACGCGGGGGCCGCCAAGACCACGAGAGTGGTCGCCGGGATGCGCGACTACGTCCACAAGGAGGCTGAGAACGGATCCG
>NZ_JBFUCB010000859.1:0-1973 GCF_056405435.1 Rhizobacter sp. P1_G5
GGTGGCGCAACCACCGCCTCGCACAGCGCCGCCTGCGCCGCCGCGGCGACCATCCCGAGCTCGCCGACAGCGCGCTGACGCCGTCTTCCGAGCTCCCCACCCGAACCGATTCCCACCCTCCGCGCGATGGACTTTGACTACCAGTGGTTCCTGCTCGGCCTGCCGGTCGCGTTCGCCCTCGGCTGGCTGGGCTCGCGCCTCGACCTGCGGCAATGGAAGCGCGAGCAGCGCGACTCGCCGAAGGCCTACTTCAAGGGCCTGAGCCTGCTGCTGAACGAGCAGCAGGACAAGGCGATCGACGCCTTCATCGAAGCCGTGCAGCAGGATCCGGACACCTCCGACCTGCACTTCGCGCTCGGCAACCTGTTCCGCCGCCGCGGCGAGTACGAGCGCGCGGTGCGCGTGCACCAGCACCTGCTGAACCGGGCTGACCTGCCGCGCGCCGACCGCGAACGCGCGCAGCACGCGCTGGCGCAGGACTTCATGAAGGCCGGCCTGTTCGACCGCGCCGAAGAGGCCTACAAGGCGCTCGAAGGCACCGCCTTCGACACCGAGGCGCGCCTCGCGCTGTTGACGCTGCACGAGCGCTCGCGCAACTGGCGCTCGGCGGTCGAGGTGGCGCAGAAGCTCGAGCGCAGCGGCACCGGCTCGTTCGCGTCGCGCATCGCGCACTACTGGTGCGAGCTGACCCTCGATGCCGATGCGCGCCAGCAGCAGGCCGACGGCGACGACGCGCTGCGCCGGGCGCGTAGCGCGGCCCCGCAGGCGGCCCGCCCGATGGTGGTGGCCGGCCAGCGCGCCTTCGCGCGCGGCGACCATGCGCAGGTCATGCAGGCCTGGGGCGAGCTGATGACGACGCACCCGGTCGCTTTCAACCTGGTGGCTCGCGATTATGCGAACAGCGCGATCGCCGCAGGCGACGCCGCCGGTGCCCTGGAACGGCTGCGCGCGCTGTACGGCCGCGCGCCGACGATGGACCTGCTGGCCGCGATCACGCTGCTCGATCCCGGTGCCGCCGTGCAACGCGGCCGCCTGCTGACGCACCTGCAGACGCAGCCCAGCCTGTCGGCCGCGCAGGAGCTGCTGCGCGTCAGCGCCGGCGACACGCTGAGCAGCGACGAGACGCAGGGCCTGCGCGAGGCCATCGGCCGCGCCGCGAAGCCGCTGCAGCGCTACCGCTGCGCCGCCTGCGGCTTCGAGGCACAGCACTATTTCTGGCAATGCCCGGGCTGCCTGAGCTGGGACACCTACCCGCCGCAACGCCTGGAGGATTTGTGATGACGGCTTCGATAGCTCCCGATCGCCTGGCGCGCGCCCGCGTGCTGATCGTCGGCGACGCGATGCTAGACCGCTACTGGTTCGGTGCGGTCGACCGCATCTCGCCGGAGGCGCCGGTGCCGGTGGTGCGCGTGAACCGCGAGGAAGAGCGCCTGGGCGGCGCGGCCAACGTCGCGCTGAACGTCAAGACGCTGGGCGCGCAGGCGACGCTGCTGACGGTGGTCGGCAACGACGAGCCGGCGCAGAAGCTGCAGCGGCTGCTCGAGCAGCAGGGCGTCAACACGGTGCTCGGGCGCGATCCGCAGCTCTACACCATCGTCAAGCTGCGCGTGATCGGCCGCTCGCAGCAGCTGATCCGCGTCGACTTCGAGAACCAGCCCGACCACGAGGTGCTGTCGGCGATGCTGGGCGACTACGAGCGCGAGCTGGCCGGCCACGACGCGGTGCTGTTCTCCGACTACGGCAAGGGCGGGCTCACGCACATCCCGCGCATGATCGAGCTCGCGCGCGCCGCCGGCAAGCCGGTGCTGGTCGATCCGAAGGGCAGCGACTACAGCCGCTACGCCGGTGCCACGGTGATCACGCCGAACCGTGCCGAGCTGGCGCAGGTGATCGGTGCCTGGGGCAGCGAGGCCCAGCTTCACGAGCGCACCCAGGCGCTGCGCCGCGAGCACGGGCTCAGTGCGCTGATGCTG
>NZ_JBFUCB010000860.1:0-1973 GCF_056405435.1 Rhizobacter sp. P1_G5
GGGTTGGCGTCGGTGATCACGCCATCCTTGTGGAACACGATGCCCTCGGCGCTCGCCTGCATGAACTTCGCGAGGCGCTCTTCCGATTCGCGCACCGACTGCTCGGCGAGGCGGTGCTTCGTGATGTCGGAGATCAGCACGAAGGTGGCGGTCGCATCGCCGTCGTTGACCACGTGCGGCACCAGGTTCACCTCGATCCAGCGGCGCTGGCCGTCGGCGCCGATCAGCTCGCGCTCGTAGGACGCGCTGCGCCGCTCGCGCAGCACCTGGTCGACCTGCGGCTGGATCAGCCGCGCGGCCGGCTCGCCGATGATCTCGGCGACGGTGTGGCCGACGATCGACTGCTCGTCCCAGCCGAAGGTCTGCGCATATTGCTTGTTCGCGAACAGGCAGCGCAGCGTGCTGGCCTGGTAGTAGGCGATCAGCACCGGCACGTTGTCGGCCAGCAGCTGGAACTGGTCGGCCCGGGCGCGCGCCGACAACTCGGCGCGGTGGCTGTCGGTCACGTCGTGCAGCACGCACAGGTAGTGGCCGGGTCCCGGCAGCCAGCGTGCTTCCAGGTCGAGCCAGCAGGGGCCGCCGGCCGATTGCGGCGCGCACTGCATGCGCAGGTTCAGCGCGAAGTCCTCGCGCGCGATCAGCCGCGTGGCGAGCGTCGCGCGCGACTCGGCGCCGAGCAGCGACTGCCACAGCAGCCCGGCATCGAGCACCGAGCCGGCGCCGCTGAACTCGACGAAGGCGCGGTTGCCCTGCAGCACCCGGCACTCGGGCGTCAGCCGCAGCACCATGCACGGCAGGTCCTCGGTGTCGGGCCAGGCGGGCGAGGTGGCGTCCATCGGCGTCAGGCGTCCGGGGTCGGATCCATCGGCTTCATCTGCTCCAGCGCGAGGCACAGGTCGTCCCAGGCGCGCGCCTTGTCCTCCGGGTTGCGCAGCAGGTAGGCCGGGTGGTAGGTGACGACCAGCGGTACGCCCTGGTACCGGTGCACCTTGCCGCGCAGCCGGCCGACCGGCTCGCTGCTGCGCAGCAGGCTCTGCACCGCGAAGCGGCCCATCGCGAGGATCATGCGCGGCTTCACGAGCTCGATCTGGCGGATCAGGAACGGCTCGCACTGGGCCAGTTCGTCGGGCTCGGGGTTGCGGTTGCCGGGAGGGCGGCATTTCAGCGTGTTGGCGATGAAGACCTGGCGCGCCGGTTCGGCCTCGCCGCGCGTCAGGCCGAGCGCGCGCAGCATGCTGTCGAGCAGCTGGCCCGACTTGCCGACGAAGGGCTCGCCCTGCCGGTCCTCCTGCTCGCCGGGGGCTTCGCCGACGACCATCCAGTGGGCCTGCGGGTTGCCGACGCCGAACACCGTCTGCGTGCGGCCGCTGCACAGCTTGCAGGCGGTGCAACCGGCGACCGCGTCGCGCAGCGCGGGCCAGTCCATCGTCGCGACGCCGCTCGGGCGCGGGCCGCGCAGCGGGGCGGTGGCGGGCTCGACGTCGGGGGCGGTGTTGCGTGCGGTGTTGGGTGCGATGTTGGGTGCGGTGTTGGGTGCGACAGCGGGCGACGGTGCGGCTGCCGTGGCCGGCGCGGGCTCGGCCAGCGCCACCTCGTCGCCCTGCGCCGGCGCATCCCACACGCGGATGCCCATCTCCTGCAGCATCGCGACCTGGCGTTCACTCCAGCGCATCGACACCTCCCACCTGCAGGCTCATCACCGCCGCATCCTCGCGCCCGCTCGGGTGCGTGGCGCGCGACGCCGGGTAGTAGCCGCGGCGCGTGCCGATCGACTGGAAGCCGTAGCGCAGGTACAGCGCGCGGGCGCGCTCGTTGCTCTGCCGCACCTCCAGCCACAGCTGGCCGGCGCGGCGCTCGCGGCACACGGCGACCAGCTCGTCGAGCAGGAAGCGGGCGTGGCCCTGGCGCTGGAAGGCCGGCGCGACGGTCAGGTTCAGCAGGTGCATCTCGTCCACGCCGGGCATCGCGATGAA
>NZ_JBFUCB010000861.1:0-1972 GCF_056405435.1 Rhizobacter sp. P1_G5
TCGCGATGTAGTTGATGTCGTGGCCGGCCCGCTGCGCCCACGGCCCGGTCTGGCCATAGCCGCTGATCGAGCACATCACGAGCCGCGGGTTGCGCGCCGACAGCACATCCCAGCCGAGCCCGAGCCGGGCCATCGCGCCGGGGCGGAAACCTTCGATCAGCACGTCGGCACGCGCCACCTCGTCGAGCAGCACGGCGCGATCGGCCTCGTCGCGCAGGTCCAGCGTGCGCAGCGCCTTGCCCTCGTTCAGGCGGCGGAACATCAGCGCCGGCTCGCCGGCAGCGCGTTCGGCCTCCGTGCGCCACAGCTCGCGCGCGCCGTCCTGCTGGCCGGGCGGGCCTTCGATCTTCAGCACCTCGGCGCCCAGGCGCTGCAGCTCCAGTGCCGCCAGCGGCCCGGGCAGCAGCCGCGTCAGGTCGACGACCTTCACGCCGTCGAGAGGCAACGCGTCCCGGATTGCGCTGCGCTCCATCCGGGCTACGACTTCACTCGAATTTTCCTTCGCGCATCCATTTCGTCGCGACCCACTTCTCGCCTTCCAACACCGGCGCGCCGCCATGCAGCGTGCGCGTCATCGCGTGCGGCCGGTCGTAGCTGAAGAACACCGCATTGCCCTTGACCGGCGAGACCTCGAGGTTCACGTCAGGGAAGGTCGTGGCACCGCCGCGCTTCGGCGAGTTGAGATACACCACCAGCGTGCCGACGCGCTGGCCGCCGCGCTTCAGGATGGTCGGCGTGCCCGGCTGCGCCGGGTCGAAGTAGTCGTAATGCGGCTTGTACTCGGCCCCCGGCTGGTAGCGCAGGATCTGCAGCCCCTCGCCGTTGTCGAGCGGCCAGTTCAGCAGCGTCGCGATGCGCGCCTCGATGCGCTTGCACACGTCGTTCTCGCCGCGGCCGAAGAACATGCCCTCGCTGGTGCGCGCGACATTGACCTCGCTCGCACCGGTCGTCGTGACCACCGTCTCGGAGCGGGCGAGCCGCTGGCGCGCCAGCGCGACGAGCTCGTCGCACTCGGCCTCGGTCATCAGCCCGCCGAACACGACGACGCGCGGGTTGCGCATCGTCATCACGATCTTGACCTCATGCCCGTCGACCACCACCGAGCCGGGCGAATCGAGCAGGTCGGGCTCGGGCACCGGCACCGGCACCGGCAGGCCGTTCGCCTTCGCGTGGTCCTTCAGGAAGCCCTGCAGCGTGTCCTCGAGCGCCTCGATCGCGACGTCTTCGGTCCAGCCGCTGTCGATCATCGACTTCAGGACGTCGTCCGGGCTGCGACCGGCCTTGGCCTGGTCGATGATCCATTGCCGCAGTTCGGGCGTGATGCTCTGCTTGGTCGTGCTGTTCATGGTGGGTTCAGCTCAGGTGTCGGCGAAAAACCAGCCGGTCGGGTTGCGACGCGGCGGGATCGAAACGGTAACCGTCGGCGTTGAATTTTTCCAGCCCCTTCGGGGTGGCGAGCTTCTTCTTGATCGCGTGCCGCGCCATCAGCCCGCGGGCGCGMTTGGCGAAGAAGCTGATGACCTTGTACTGGCCGTTCTTCCAGTCCTCGAACACGCACTCGACGACGCGGGCCTTCAGCACCTTGCGGCGCACCGCGCGGAAGTATTCGTTCGACGCGAGGTTGACGATCACCGGGCTGGCATCGGCCGCGAGGCGCTCGTTCAGGTGCTCGGCCAGCGTGTCGCCCCAGTAGTCGTACAGCGTGGCGCCGCGCGGCGTCTGCAGGGCGGTGCCCATCTCGAGCCGATAGGGCTGCATGCGGTCGAGCGGGCGCAGCACGCCGTACAGGCCGGACAGGATGCACAGGTGGTCCTGCGCCCAGGCCAGGTCGGCGTCGCTCAGCGTCGGGGCCTTCAGGCCGTCGTAGACATCGCCGTCGAACGCGAGCGCGGCCGGGCGGCTGTTGGCGTCGGTGTAGCGCGGGCTCCACGCGGCATAGCGCTCGACGTTGAGCGCCGACAGCGGCTCGGAC
>NZ_JBFUCB010000862.1:0-1971 GCF_056405435.1 Rhizobacter sp. P1_G5
GGTCAGCACGACCGCTACCGCCAACATCGGTGCCAGCACACGCCCCAGGCCGCGTCCAGCCGCAGCGCGCTGCTCTGCGAGCACGTTGTCGACGATGCGCAGTCGCTCCTGGAGATCCTTCAGTTCGGTGAGCGGCGCATCGGGGGTCCGCAAGCGAGCGGCCAATTGCCCGGCCAGCAACTTTCGTTGCGAAGCAAGCTCGTCAGTCATCCAGCGCCCCGAGCACCGTGAATCGGAGCATGGGGAGGGCCTGGTGGCTGTCTGCGTCGACGGCCTGCACATCAACGGCAAAGCCCTTGCCATCGGCGGGCATCGGGATGGCAATGCTCAGCCGTTGCCACGGATAGCGTTGCGCATCCGGCACGTCGATCCAGCGCGCAGGCCCTCCCTCCCCGAGGCGGTAGCTGCGCCACGCGAGCGAGGCGATGCGAACCGAGGCGCGAACCGTGGCCACTGCATCCGGCTGCGCCAGCGCGGAAGCCGAGAGCGCCACCGGGGCCGCAGCCGGGCCACCTGCCCCACCGGTGCGGCGCGTCAGTGCGAGGAAGCCCAGGTCGCTCGCTCGCAGGCGTGTTGCACCCAGCATCGGCGCAGGGTCCCAGCTCAGCGGCTGACCCGCCAGCAGGTCCGCCTCGACCCGGTAGAACGGCGACGACGGCATCGGCTGCACCACGAGCCGCAGCGGTGCCCGGGCAGCGGCTTGCAACGACAACGTGCCTGCGGCCTTCTCTCCCGTCAGTCCGGCACCGCGCGTGAGCGATACCAACTCGACGAACGATTGCGAGACTGTCCTGTCGTAGAAGCCCTCGCAGCGCTCGGGCCCTGCCATCGGACCATACGGCGGCTGGCGCGAGGTGCTCGGGTGCAACGTCGAACAATCGAGACCCCATGCCGTCGTCACATGCGCGGCCATCACGATCGCGACCAGCAGGCCGAACACGCTCTGGCTCACGAGCGCGTGGGAGGCGCCCTCGTGCCAGATGCCGAAAATCCTGTCGACGAAGTCCATGGGTCGCCTGCCGCAGTCTGTCGACGCCTCGGGTCCATGCGCCGCGGGTCAGGCTAGGCGGATGCCCCGCCCCATGCATCCCCAAGAGTGAGTACGGTCAGTCCAGCCGCGCCTCGATGTCTGGGTCGCTGGCGCCAGCGCCCAGCAGTTGCGCCATGACGGCCTGCCCGCCCGCATAGAACTCGCAGAGTGGGGCACAGTCGCAAAAACTGAGCGACCCTGTCGATTCTGCTGCTCCTCCTTCGTCGCACAGATACAGCACCATTCTTTCGAGAGCACAGGAGACTCAGATGTCTGCATCGGTACTGTTCATGTCAATGTCGCTCGACGGATATATCGCCGGTCCGAACGACGAGGTCGGCAATCCTGGAGGCGATGCCTTCGACCGGCTGCACGAGTGGTACGGGGACTTCTCCCGGCCGTCTGGGGCCGTCGGAGAATTGTGGGACGAGTGGAACACGCCGGGTTCGATCGTGGCGGGTCGGCGTACCGTGGAGCAAATCGATCACTGGGGCGGTGACAACCACGGTGTCCCGATCTTCGTGCCCAGCCACCGGCCGCCCGGCCCATCCGTCGCGAACTATCCGTTGGTGAGGTATGTGCGCGACGGAATCGAGAGCGCGATGGCTCAGGCGAAGGCTGCCGCCGGCAACCTGAACGTGCTGATGCTCGGCGCGTACACAGCACAACGGGCACTCGAGGCCGGTGTGCTGGACGAGTTGCAGATCCATCAGATCCCAGTGCTGTTCGGTGGCGGCCGGCGGCTGTTCGAGCTGTTGCCTTCGCGGATCGAGCTGGAGATCGTTCGGGTGATCGACACACCGGATGCCACGCACATCCGCTATCGCGTTCGTCGCTGAGCGGGGTGGCGACGAGCTGCTCCTGCAGGGCCGAAGAATACTGAAAGTCATAACTTACAATATTGCTACTTCTCCCTATAATTGCGAGCCATGACTGACAAC
>NZ_JBFUCB010000863.1:0-1970 GCF_056405435.1 Rhizobacter sp. P1_G5
GCGCTGGACGCTCGCGCTGGCCGCGCTGCGGGCGCCGGCCGGCGCCCGCGTCGGCCTGCTGCTGCCGAACGGCGTCGAGGCCGTGTGGGCCGACCTCTCGACGATGGCCGCCGGCTGCGTGCCGGTGCCGATGCATGCGCTGGACAACCCCGCGAGCATCGCCTACATCCTCGGYGATTGCGAGGCGGCGGTGCTGATGGTGCAGGAGAGCGCGCAGTGGGAGGCGATCCACGCCACCGGCGTCGCGCTGCCGGCGCTGCGCTGCGTGGTCGTCGTGGGGCCGGGCGCGCCGTCCGCGGCGCCGGCGCCCGGCGCGGTCCCGGTGATCTCGGTGGCCGACTGGCTGGACGCGGGCGCGCAGGCTGCAGAGCTGCCGGCCACGCCGCCGCAACCCGGCGACCTGGCCGCGGTCGTCTACACCTCCGGCACCACCGGCAAGCCCAAGGGCGTGATGCTGACGCATGCCAACGTGGTCGCCAACGTGATGGCGGTGCTCGCGCACGTCGCGCCGGGGCCGGACGACGTCTTCCTGTCGTTCCTGCCGCTGTCGCACACCTTCGAGCGCACGGCGGGCTACTACCTGCCGATCGCCGCCGGCAGCAGCGTCGCGCATGCGCGCTCGGTCGCGCTGCTGGCCGAAGATTTGCGCACCGTGCGGCCGACCGTGCTGGTCTCGGTGCCGCGCATCTACGAGCGGGTGCGCGCGCAGCTCGATGCACGGCTGGCCGGCTCGCGCGCGAAGCGCTGGCTGTTCGAGGCGGCGCAGGGCGTCGGCTGGYGGCGCTTCTGCCGCCAGCAGGGGCTGCCCACGCAGGCCAGCCCCTGGGCCGCGGCCGAGCTGCTGGTCGCGCCGCTGCTCGACGCGCTGGTGGGCCGCCCGCTGCGCGCGAGCTTCGGCGGCCGGCTGCGGGTGGCGGTGAGCGGCGGTGCGCCGCTCGCGCCGGCGCTCGCACGCTGCTTCCTCGGGCTGGGCGTGCCGGTGCTGCAGGGCTACGGCATGACCGAGACCTCGCCGGTGGTCGCCGCCAACACGCTGGCACACAACGACCCGGCCACCGTCGGCACCGCGCTGCAGGGCGTCGAGCTGCGCGTGGGCGAGAACCGCGAGCTGCAGGTGCGCGGCCCGAACGTGATGAAGGGCTACTGGAAGCGCCCGGAAGACAGCGCCCGCGCGTTCACCGACGACGGCTGGCTGCGCACCGGCGACCAGGCCTCGATCGACGATGTCGGGCGGGTGCGCATCCTCGGGCGCATCAAGGAGATCATCGTCACCTCCACCGGCGAGAAGATCGCGCCGGCCGACCTCGAGCTCGCGATCGCCGCCGACCCGCTGTTCAGCCAGGTGTTCGTGCTCGGCGAGAACCGGCCGTTCATCGCCGCGGTGGCGGTGCTGGAGCGCACGCAGTGGCAGGCGTTCGCGCAGGCGCTCGGCGTCGATCCGGCACGGCCCGGGAGCCTGAACCTGCCGGCGGTGCAGCAGGCCGCGCTGCAGCGCATCGCGCAGCAGGCCGCGGCGTTCCCGCGCTACGGCGTGCCGCGCGCGGTGTGGCTGAGCCTGGATCCGTGGACGGTCGAGAACAGCCTGATGACGCCGACGTTGAAGCTCAAGCGGCACAACCTGATGGCGCGCTTCGAGCAGGAGATCGAGGGGCTGTACCGCCGCTGACGACCGGCGCTGACCTGGATCAAGCCCGCGCGGCGGCGGGTTTCCCACACTATCGCGGTGGCAGTTCGCCACGCCACCCGGGAGACCCGTCATGTACCAACGCATTCTCGTGCCGATCGACGGCAGCGCCACCTCGATGCGCGGCCTGGACGAAGCGATCCGCCTGGCCAAGCTGACCGGCGGCCAGATCCGCCTGTTGAACCTGGTCGAGGATCCGACGATGAGCGCCGGCTACGCCAGCTTCGGCGCCTATGCCGGCGAGGTGCTGCCGATGCTGCGCCAGGCCGGCGAGGAAGTCCTCGAG
>NZ_JBFUCB010000864.1:0-1969 GCF_056405435.1 Rhizobacter sp. P1_G5
ACGATGTCCTGCTTCAGCCGCAGGTCGTTGAACGACGGATCGCCCAGCACGCCGGCCAGTGCACCGCCGACCGGGCCGGTGTCGAAGTCCTGGTGGGCGAGCGAGAACTCGACGCGATCGTCCCAGGCCACGGCGGCGCCGTAGCCGCTCAGGCCGTAGTCCTGCGTCTTCACGCGGGTCGCGAAGGCCGAGCCGCCGAACTCGCGGGTCGTGCCGTAGCCGCCGGTCACGGCCCAGGGTGTCAGGCCGCCGCCGGCCGCGCCGTCGATGCTGCTGACGCCGCCGGTCAGCAGCAGCTTGCCGCCATAGGTGCTGCTCTGGGCCAGCACCGGTGCAGTGGCGACGGCGAGGGGAAGGACGGCGCACGCGAGCGCCAGTCGATGCAAGGGCATGGGGTCTCCTCAGGTTCGTTGGCGGATCTACGTACTGAGGTCGGCCACGGATGCAGTCTGCCGATCGCGCAGGGTCGCATGGTCTGCCGATCGTGAAAAGTTGGCAATACAGCTATGGATCTTGCTGATCGAAGAGTGGCATCGGTGAGTAGACCGGCTCGGGCTCATGCACCTCGGGCGGGGCCGTCTTGGGGGCGACCAGCTCGCTCAGCGTGGCCAGGTTGCCGGCACGCACGCCCAGCAGGCGCAGCCGGCGCGACAGGTCGACGCGCTTCAGGCATTCGCCGGCGGCGCGGCGGATCGTGCGGGCGTCCATCGTGTGGGCCGCCAGCGTCAGGTCGCGCGTGACGATCTTGAAATCGTCGAAGCGCAGCTTGATGCCGATCGTCTTGCYGGCATAGCCCTTGCGCGCCAGGTCGCCGGCCAGCTCCACGCACAGCTCGGTGAAGATGGCCGACAGCGCCGGCCGGTCGCGCACCGCGTGCAGGTCGCGGTCGAAGGTGGTCTCGCGGCTGATCGACTTCGGCTCGCTGTACGTCACCACCGCGCGCTCGTCGCGGCCATGCGAGGCCTCGTGCAGCCACGCGCCGTAGCTCCTGCCGAAGTGCTCGACCAGCCAAGCCGGGTCGGCCGCGGCGATGTCGCCGATGGTGTGCAGGCCGAAGCCGGCCAGCTTCTCGCTCGCCTTCGGGCCGATGCCGTTGACCTTCTTCGCGGCCAGCGGCCAGATGCGCGCGGGAATCTCGTCGAACGACAGCAGCGTCAGCCCGTTCGGCTTGTCGAGCTCGGAGCACAGCTTGGACAGCAGCTTGTTCGGCGTGATGCCCACCGAGCAGGTCAGGCCGGTGGCGTCGAACACCGCGTCTTTCAGCGCCTGGCCGAGGCTGCGGCCGGCGTCGTGCTGCGCACCGGGCACGTCGGTCAGGTCGATGTAGATCTCGTCGATGCCGCGGTCCTCGACCACCGGCGCGATCTGCCGCACCGCGGCCTTGAACAGGCGCGAGTAGCGGCGGTATTCGTCGAAGTCGACCGGCAGCAGGATCGCGTCGGGCGCGAGCGCGGCGGCCTTCATCATGCCCATCGCCGAGTACACGCCGAGCGCGCGCGCCGCGTAGGTGGAGGTGGTGATGACGCCGCGGCCGGTGTAGTCGCGCAGCTTCGCGTAGCGCCAGCTGCCGTCGGCCAGCTGGTGCGGCTTGCTGTCGCGCCCGCCGCCGATCACCACCGCCTGGCCGCGCAGCTCGGGGTAGCGCAGCAGTTCGACGGACGCGTAGAAGGCGTCCATGTCGAGGTGGGCGATCAGGCGTCGGGTCATGGTGGCGGCTGTACGAAACCACAGTATCGCGCGGCGCGCTATTCTCCGCCACTTCGCTGCGCACCACGTCGCCCCTCCCGATGCTGGATTTCCAAGCCCCGCCCATCGATGCGGCCCGCATGCGCCGCGCCGGCCGCGACCTGCTGTCGCTCGCGCTGATGGATGCGCGCAACCATTCGCTGCGCTGGTTGCAGGCCTTCGAGGACGCGCGCGTGGCGGTGCCGGAATCGCTGCGGCCCGAGGTGGATCCGCCGCTGTGGAC
>NZ_JBFUCB010000865.1:0-1966 GCF_056405435.1 Rhizobacter sp. P1_G5
TCACCGACGGGCTGAACTTCAGCGTCGGCGACGACTTCGGCCTGACCCGCTTCGTCGACGCACTGCGCACGAGCACCGTGCACGCGATGACGCCGATCGTGCGGACCGCGCTGTACACGCCGGGGGCCGCCAGTGCCGCGACGCTCGACACGACGACCCAGCACATCAGCAACTTCCAGTTCACCGACGCGGCGCATGGCCTGCTGAAATCGCGCTACGACGTGGTGTTCCTGCTCGCGATCACCACCGAGGGTGGCGCCGGCCTTGCGCAGGAGCCGGGTGGGCAGGCGGCGATCGTCAATTTCATGCAGCAGGGCGGCGGGCTGTTCGCCACCGGCGACCATGAAGACCTGGGCGCCGCGATGTGCATGACGATCCCGCGCGTGCAAGGCATGCGGCGCTGGGCCGCGGCCGACACGCCGAGCGGCGGCGGCATCGACCGGCTGACCACCACCGCGCCCGGCGCCAACGACGTGTTCGAGTTCGCCGATCAGTCCGATGCATTGCCGCAGCGGCTGTACGTGAACTTCCGCACCAGCTTCGGCGTTGGCGTCGCGCACCCGGTGCTGCAGGTGCCGGGCGCCGCGCCGGCGCGCGCGATCGAGGTGTTCCCCGACCACCCGCACGAAGGCGAATGCCGCGTGCCGGCGGTGCTGACCGGCAAGCTGCCCGACGGCGTCACCGACGAATGGCCGATGGCCACCGGCAGCACGCAGCGCGTCGTGCCGGAGGCGATCGCGCTGACGGTGTCCGAGGGCAATGCGTTCCCGGGCAAGGCGGCGGTCGCGCCGCGCTCGTTCATCCCGGTCTGCGCCTACGACGGGCAGCAGGCCGAGGTGGGCCGCGTCGTCACGGATTCGACCTGGCATCACTTCGTCAACGTCAACCTGGTCGGCCTGACCGGCCGCAACCTCACCGACGTGCACCAGTACTACCGCAACCTCGCGAGCTGGCTGATGCCCAGGCATGTGCGCCGCTGCTGGCGCTACCCGGTGCTGATCCGCGAGCTGGTGCGCTACCCGCTGTTCGAGGAAATCCGCCTGGAGCCGGTGGAAAGGTTCGACGGCCCGGCGTTGCATGCACTGGGCGAGAAGGTGGAAGACGCGCTGCAGCGGCGCTTCACGCGGGCCGACGTGGCGGCGATGGTCGGCGACGCGCTCGACGAGATGCTGGATGCCCGCTCGCGCAAGCTGCTCGACGGCTTCCACGGCCGCTACGGCGAGGTGTCGTCGCGCGACACCGGCCTTGYGGCGCTGGGTGCGTTGACGCTGGCCACCGGCAACACCGCGCTGCAGCTGCAGGAGAAGGGCGAGGACGTGAAGGACGCGATGGGGCTGTTCGACGAGGCCGCGGCGAAGGCGCTGCGGCTGGGCATCCAGCGCTACCTGGGCGATGCGCGCGAGGGCTTGCGCAAGCTCGACGAGGTGATCGGGGCCGTGCTGCGCTGATCAGGGCTTGCGCCTGGCGCGCGGATGCGCCGCGTCGTAGACCTTCGCGAGGTGCTGGAAGTCCAGCTTCGTGTAGACCTGCGTCGTCGAGATGTTGGCGTGGCCCAGCAGCTCCTGCACCGCGCGCAGGTCGCCGCTGGATTGCAGCAGGTGCGATGCGAACGAATGCCGCAGCATGTGCGGGTGCACGTGCGTCGGCAGCCCGGCCTGCAGCGCGCGTCGCTTCAGCCGCGAACGCACCTGGCTGTCGGTCAGGCGGGTGCCGCGCCGRCTCACGAACAGCGCCGGCTCGCCCGGATCGGCCAGCGTGCCGCGCAGCGCCAGCCATTGCGCGAGCGCCTGCAGCGCCGGCCCGCCCACCGGCACGCTGCGGCGCTTGCGGCCCTTGCCGAGCACCTGCGCCTCGGCCTCGGCGGCGTCGATCCAGCCGGCCGCCTCGCCGCTGGCCCGCACGTCCAGCCCCACCAGTTCGCCGACGCGCAGCCCGCAGCCGTACAGCAGCTCGACGATGCACTGGT
>NZ_JBFUCB010000866.1:0-1960 GCF_056405435.1 Rhizobacter sp. P1_G5
CGGCAAAGCCGGTTCCACGGCGTCCGCTGGATCAAGGCACCCATATGGCTGAGACGAAACGACCTTTGACGATCAGGATGCACGATCTCGACAACGTCGCGATCGTGGCCAACGATGGCGGGCTGCCCGCCGGCACCGTGCTGGACGGCGGCCTGGTGCTGCGCGATGCGGTGCCGCAGGGCCACAAGGTGGCGCTGGTCGACCTGCCGGCCGGCGCGCCGGTGCTGCGCTACCACGTGAGCATCGGCCTGGCCGCCAAGGACATCCCGGCCGGCAGCTGGGTGCACGAGCGSCTGCTGCAGATGCCCGAGGCGCGCGAGCTGACCGGCCTGCCGATGGCCACGCGCGCTGCGCCGCCGATGCCGGCGCTCGAGGGCCACACCTTCGAGGGCTTCCGCAACGCCGACGGCTCGGTGGGCACGCGCAACATCCTCGCGATCACGACGACGGTGCAGTGCGTGGCCGGCGTCGTCGATTTCGCGGTGCAGCGCATCAAGGCCGAGCTGCTGCCGCGCTACCCGAACGTCGACGACGTGGTCGGGCTGGAGCACACCTATGGCTGCGGCGTCGCGATCGACGCGCCCGACGCCATCATTCCGATCCGCACGCTGCGCAACATCAGCCTGAACCCGAACTTCGGCGGCGAGGTGATGGTGGTGAGCCTGGGCTGCGAGAAGCTGCAGCCCGAGCGGCTGCTGCCGCCGGGCACGATCGCGATCCGCGACGAGCGCGGCGGAGACTCGACGACAGCCGAGGCGCTCGACGTGGTCTGCCTGCAGGCGGAGGCGCACGTGGGCTTCATGTCGATGATCGACTCGATCATGGCGACGGCGCGCACGCACCTGGAGCGGTTGAACCGCCGCCGCCGCGAGACCTGCCCGGCCAGCGACCTGGTGGTGGGCGTGCAGTGCGGCGGCAGCGATGCGTTCAGCGGCGTCACCGCGAACCCGGCGGTCGGCTTCGCGACCGACCTGCTGGTGCGTGCCGGTGCCAGCGTGATGTTCTCGGAGACCACCGAGGTGCGCGACGGCATCGCACAGCTCACCGCGCGCGCCGCGACGCCCGAGATCGCCGAGGCGATGGTGCGCGAGATGGCCTGGTACGACGCCTACCTGCAGAAGGGCCGCGTCGATCGCAGTGCGAACACGACGCCGGGCAACAAGAAGGGCGGGCTGTCGAACATCGTCGAGAAGGCGATGGGCTCGATCGTCAAGAGCGGCAGTGCGCCGATCACCGGCGTGCTGTCACCGGGCGAGAAGCTCGCGACCAAGGGCCTCACCTACGCGGCCACGCCGGCCAGCGATTTCATCTGCGGCACGCTGCAGCTGGCGGCCGGCATGAACCTGCACATCTTCACGACCGGCCGCGGCACGCCGTACGGCCTGGCCGAGTGCCCGGTGATCAAGGTGGCGACGCGCAGCGACCTGGCGCGGCGCTGGCATGACCTGATGGATGTGAACGCCGGACGCATTGCCGACGGCGACGCGACGATCGAAGACGTGGGCTGGGAACTGTTCCACCTGATGCTCGAGGTGGCGAGCGGCCGCACGAAGACCTGGGCGGAGCGCTGGAAGCTTCACAACGCGCTGGTGCTGTTCAACCCGGCGCCGGTGACCTGATCGACGCGGCGCTTGCGCAGCAGCTGCTTCAGCCTCGACAGCAGCGCGGCGCCGGCCACGGCGCACAGCAGCCCGATGCCGGCGAAGATGACGGCGTTGCGGACGATGTCCACGCAACGGATCGTGCTGACGGGTTCTTCGGCCTGTGTCATGAAGAAGCTGATGTGCATCACCGAGATGACGCCGACGGTGATGCAGAAGAGCAGCCGGGGAACCTCGCGCCACAGCGTCTGCGGGGGGCGCATCGCTTCAGGCGGCGGAAGCGGGAGCGGCTCCAGCGGCGGGAGCAATTCAGCCAGCTCCAGTGTCGTCAGCCCGGAGGGTCCGCGACGCTCCGGGTC
>NZ_JBFUCB010000867.1:0-1942 GCF_056405435.1 Rhizobacter sp. P1_G5
GGCAGCGTGCCGGTCAGTCCCGAGCCGAGCTTCAGCTTGAAATCCGCCAGCCCCTGGAAACCGAGCGAGCGGCAGAAGCGGATCACCGTCGGCTGGCTCACCTCGGCGCCTTGCGCGATCAGCGCGATCGGTTCGTTCAGCGCGGTGCGCGGGTTGTCGAGCACGAAGTTCGCGACCCGCCGCTCGGCCGGCGACAGCGTCGTCACCGAGGCCCTTACGCGTTCGAGCAGCGGGTGGCTGCCGTCAGCGTCCGGCACGTGGTCGGACAGCAGCGTCGAGACGCCCTGGAACGCCAGGTTCTCGGCCGTCAGCAGGTAGGTCGGGATGCGCGCCACGTAGTCGCTCATGCGGCCCTTGGCTTCGAAGCGCTCGCGGAAGACCGCCTGCGCGAACAGCGGCCCGAGCCGCGGCACGATGCCGCCGCCGACATACATGCCGCCGGTGGCGCCGAGCGTCAGCGCCACGTCCGAGGCCATCGAGCCCAGCATCCCGCTGAACACCTCCAGCGTCTCCAAGCAGGCGGCGTCGTGCTGCAGCGCGCGCTGCACGATCTCGGCGGTCGTCAGCTCGCGCGCGCCGCCCGCCGCCGGGTGCAGGGCCTGGTGGATCAGCTCGATGCCCGGCCCCGAGATCAGCCGCTCGGCCGACACCCGCGACATGCTCTTCCAGGCATGCTGCAGCACGCGCATCTCGCGCTCGTCGCTGGGCGCGAAGTTGACGTGGCCGCCTTCGGTGGCGAGCGTGGTCCAGCGGTCGCCGGACGGGATCAACCCCGACACGCCGAGCCCGGTGCCCGGACCGAGCAGCCCGATCACGCCGTTGGCCTGCGGCGCACCGCCGCCCACCTGCAGCCGGCCGTGCGGGCCGACGCCGGGAATCGCCATCGCCAGCGCGGTGAAGTTGTTGACGACCAGCAGCGTCGACAGCTTCAGCTGCTGCTGCACCTCCTTGATGGAGAACGCCCAGTCGCGGTTGGTCATGCGCACCTGGTCGCCCTGGATCGGGTTGGCGATCGACACGGCGCCGTGGCGCGGCGTGAGCTCCGGCACCGTCGCGAGGTAGGCCTGGATCACCTCGGTGATGCCGGCGTGCTCGCTGCACGGCAACACCGCCACGTGCTCGAACTGGCCGGGTGCCGCCTCGATGCAGAAGCGGGCGTAGGTCGCGCCGATGTCGGCCAGCAGCCGCAGGTCGGTGAAGGGCGTGGCGCGGTAGCTGAGGTCGATGGTCATGGACGGGGGACTGCACCAGAGACAGGGGAGGCGGCCAGCGTGGCCGCGGGAGCGCGTTCGAGCAGGACGTAGCCGGTGGCGGCGAGCGTGACCCGGCCGTCGACCACCTCGACGCGCTGGCCGCTGTACGCGTCTCGCAGCGCCTCGCCGTTGCCGAAGGTGGCGCCCAGCGGCAGCGTGACGGTGCCGTCGACCGCCATCGCGACGACGACCGCATCGCCGCTCTGCGCATCGACGCGGCTGAAGACGTAGGGGCTGGCCGACAGTTGCCGATGCACACCGCGTGCCAGCGCGACATGGCGCGCGCGGAAGCTGCCGAGGCGGCGCCAGTGCGCGAGCTGCGCGGTGTCGGGCGTGGCCCAGTTCATGTCGGAGCGGGTGGCCTGCTGTGGGTCGGACGCCGGTGCCGGGCCGGGCGGGCGCGCGGTTTCGTCGCCGTAGAAGATCTGAACCGCGCCGGGGGCGAGCAACAGCGCGGCACCGGCCTGCGCGAGGCGGCTGCGGTCGAACAGCCGCGTGTCGTGCGACGAGATGTAGCTCAGCGCGTTCCAGCCGGGCCGGCCGGAGAGCAGCGAGGCATAGCGGCTGTACAGCGCGTCGGGGTGGGCGAACTGCGGCGCCTGGTCCTGGAATTCGAAGTTGATCAGCGCATCGAAGCCGGCGTCGGCCAGCGGGCTGCGYTCCGGCCCCTGGCYCCAGGACTCGCCGAC
>NZ_JBFUCB010000868.1:0-1941 GCF_056405435.1 Rhizobacter sp. P1_G5
CGCCCACGCTGTGCGGCGTTGCGCCGATCCAGGTCGCGCATGGGTGCCTGTTTCTGTGCTCCGACGAAGCCGGTGGCATCAGCGGTGCCGAACTGGCCATCGACGGCAGCGGCCCGGTGGCCGCACCCATCTCGTGAGAGCCCCACGGAGCGCAGACGCCATGCAGCAGACTCAACGCCGTTCCCGCGAGCTCGAATCGATCGCGCCGTTCCGGCGTTCGCCCGATGTCGCGGAGCGGTGTGACGCCGACGTCACCGGCACGGTGCCGTCCTGGCTGCAGGGCGACCTGCTGCGCACCTGCCCCGCCGTGTTCGCACAGGGCTCATGGCAGGCGCAACACTGGTTCGATGGCCTCGGCCAGATCTACGCCTTCCGCATCGGTGCTTCGACGGTGCGGTTCCAGTCGCGCTTGCTCGACAGCGAGGCCGCTCGCGAGATCGCAGGCGGCCGTGCGAAGCTCTCCTCGTTCGGCACGCCGACGGAGCGCACAGCCTGGCAGCGGCTGCTGCAGCCAGTGCAACGAAGCACCGACAACACCAACGTCAACATCGTGCAGATGGGTGACGAGGTCGTCGCCCTCACCGAAGGGGCGCGGCAGTTGCGCATCGATGCGGCGTCGCTGCGCTCGCTCGGCGTCCGGCCGTATGGACCTGACGGACTCGGCGGCAACGTGATGAGCGCCCACCCGCATCGCGACTTCGCGCGCCGGAAGGTCGTCAACCTGGCGACCAGTTTCGGTGCCGGCGGAGGTGTCGTCTCGGTCTACGAGCACGACGACCGCACGCACGTGCGCCGGGTTGTCGGATCGTGGCGCACGGACCGCGTGCCCTACCTACATTCGTTCGGGCTCACGCCGACGCGCGCGGTGCTGCTGGCGCATCCGTTTGCCGTGCGGCCACGGGACATGCTGTGGTCCAACCTTGGCTACATCGACCACTTCGAGTGGCGCCCGCAGGACGGCACGCGGCTGATCGTGATGGATCGCGGGAGCGGGGCGACGACCGAGCATGAGGCCGACGCGATGTTCGTGTTCCACACCGTCAACGCCTTCGAGCGCGATGGCGAGACGGTGCTCGACGCGCTGGCCTATCCGGACGCGACGATCATGGAAGACCTGCGCGTTGCTCGCATGGCCGAGCGACTGCCCGACCTCAGGCCGAAGCTGGTGCGCATCACGATGCGGCCGGGCAGGCCCCGTGCCGAGGTGCAGATGCTCGGCGACGCGGCGTTTGAGTTCCCCTGCATCCACTACCGCCGGTCCAGCGGAAGCGACTACCGCTACACCTGGGGTGCGGCCGACGGCCCACGGGAYGACGACGGCTACGCGTCGTCCATCGTGAAGGTGGACGTGCGCAGCGGCCAGAGCTGTGCCTTCAGCGACGGCGAGCGCATCTACGGCGAGCCTGTCTTCGTCGCCCGTCCGGGCGGTGTCGACGAAGACGACGGCGTGCTGCTCACCGTGGGGTGCAGCCAGCGCACGACAGGCTCGGCGCTGTCCATCCTGGATGCACGCGACATGACGCTGTTGGCCCGCGCGGACGTGCCGGCGTCGATACCGCTGGGCTTCCACGGCTCCTTCATCGGCGAACGCGAACAAGGAGGCAGGCCATGAAGCGTCGATCGACTGGCAAGGCGCTCGCGGCTGCGGTGGCGCTGGCAGCAGCCGGCGCCGCGGCCTACCTCTGCCTCTGGCCGGTGCCCGCCGAGCCGGTGGCCTGGCCGGCACCGCGGCCGCCCGGCTACGAGGGGCCTCACGCGCCCAACACACGCCTGGCCGGGCTGCACAGGATCGACATCGGCAGCGACTTCGGCCCCGAGCACATCGCACTCGGGCCGGACGGCAAGCTCTACGCTGCCATGACCAGCGGAACGCTGCTGCGCATGGATGCCGATGGCGGCCGGCGCGAGGTGTTGGCCGACACCGGCGGGCGGGTGTTGGGC
>NZ_JBFUCB010000869.1:0-1940 GCF_056405435.1 Rhizobacter sp. P1_G5
GCTGGTGCAGCGCTTCGTCGACGCGTCGATCCTCGGCTGGGTCAACTACCTGTACGGCGACCGCAAGGCGGCCAACGCGATGATGATCAAGGAGAACCCGGAGATGACCGAGGCGGAGATCGAGGCCTCGGTCGCGCTGATGAAGCAGCAGGGCATCGTCGACTCGGGCGAGGCGCTGCGCAACGGCGTCGGCGCGATGAGCACCGAGCGCATCCACGACTTCTACGCGCAGATGGTGAAGGCCGGGCTGTACAAGGCGGGCGAGGTCGATCTCTCGAAGGTCGCGACGCTGCAGTTCGTCAACAAGAAGCTCGGCATGGACGTGAAGGCGAAGCTCGGCGGGCGGTGAGGCACCCCGTGCGGCCGTGTGAGGTTTTCCTCAAGTGCGGCGCAAAGAGGTCGATACTCGCGGTAACACTTTTCCTGACACCGTGACGTGAGCATCGAGACCGCACCGCGCCCTGCCGGCCATCAGCCGCTGTCCCATGCCTTGCCCGACCTCGCCGCCTGGGTGCAGCACTTTCGCGACCGCGAGATCCCCGTCCTCGCGAACACCTCCGATGCGCTGGAGGCGATGCGCGCGAACGAGGACGACGTCGACGCCAACCTGATCGGCGAGATGGTCGCCGACGACCCGCTGATGACGCTGAAGGTGCTGGCCTACGCAGCCACGCACCGCCCGGCGCGGCTCGTCACCGACGTCGAGACCGTCACCGCCGCGGTCGTGCTGATGGGCATCTCGCCGTTCTTCGGCGCGTTCGGCCTGCAGCCCACCATCGAGGACGCGCTGGCCGGCCGGCCGGAAGCGCTGGCCGGCCTGAACGACGTGCTGCGGCGTGCGCACCGCGCCTCCCGCTTCGCGCTGGCCTTCGCGATCCACCGCCAGGACCACGACGCCGCGCTGATCCACGAAGCCGCGCTGCTGCACGACTTCGCCGAGATGCTGCTGTGGGTGCATGCGCCCGACCTGGCGCTGACCATCCAGCGCGCGCAGGCGGCCGACCCGACGCTGCGCTCCAACGCGATCCAGCACCGCACGCTGAACGTCGAGCTGTTCGACCTGCAGCAGGCGCTGATGAAGGCCTGGACGCTRCCCGACCTGCTGATCCGCATCTCCGACGACCGGCATGCCGAGCATCCGACGGTGCAGAACGTCGTGCTGGCGATCCGCCTCGCTCGGCACACCGCGCACGGCTGGGACAACGCCGCGATCCCCGACGACGTGGCCGACATCGCCCAGCTGCTGAACATGTCGACCGCCGCGACGCAGGCGATGCTGCAGAACCTCGATTACTGAGGCGTGCAGCCGGGCGCCGCTACAGTGGTACCGCGGTGGTGTTCTTCACCCGGTCCATCACGAAGCTGGTCTTGCAGTCTTCGACGCTCGGGTGCTTCAGCAGCGTCTCCATCACGAAGCGCGAGTAGTGCGCCATGTCCTGCACGACCACGCGCAGCAGGTAGTCCATCTCGCCGGTCAGCGCGACACACTCCACCACCTCGGGCCAGGTCTGCACCGCGGCGCGGAACAGGTCCATCGGGTTGCGCTTGTGCACCTCGGAGTGCTTCTCGAGCCGCACGTTCAGGTAGGCCGTGAGCCCGAGCCCCACGCGCTCGGCCGGCACCAGCGCCACGTAGCCGGCGATCACGCCCGATTCCTCCAGCCGCTTCACGCGCCGCAAGGTGGCCGACGGCGACAGGCTGACCTGCGCGGCCAGCACGTCATAGGTGATCCGGCCATCGGCCTGCAGCGCCCGAAGAATGCGCCGATCGATCGCATCCAGCTGGATTTCCGTTTCCATGCGGTTGATTTTGCAGCTTTCCTGCGAATCGCGCCCGCCCAAGGGCACAACTTGCATGATTCCTGCGGGGGGACGAATCTACAGTGCGAGCAAGTTTTCACTTTCAGGAGCGCGCCATGCAGTTCACCCCCTGGGACAACC
>NZ_JBFUCB010000870.1:0-1928 GCF_056405435.1 Rhizobacter sp. P1_G5
GAGGTGGGCAAGAAGAACAGCTCGACCTACAGCAAGAGCACCGGCGACGAGGCGGCGACGCGCAGCTTCGGCATGAACGTCGTCTCGCACAACATCACCGGGCCGATGAAGTTCGCCGCCTGGTCGATGGACGTGATGGTGGAGGGCGCGAATGCCACCCGCTTCATGGACCTGACGACGCACAACCACGGCAACCCCTCGGGCGGTGCCACCGGGGCCAGCATGGCCGAGAAGGGGCCGCCGGATTTCGGCACCGACTGCCAAGCGCTCGAAACCAAGAATGCCGCTGCGCGCAAGGCGAACCCGCAGCTCGACAAGAGCCAGACCGTGACGCACGGCGTGTTTCGCGATTCCAGCGGCACCGCGGAACATGTGCGCGGCAGCAGCAAGGGCGGCCTCGGCAATGGCTGGGCGGTGGGCGTGAGCACCAAGGAGAAGCGCCTGAGCATGACCCCGGCGCAACGCGACTACGCCAGTTTCCAGCCCAGCATCCCGCAATCGCAGCTGAAGAAGCAGGCCAAGGCGCAGGCGAAGGGCCAGGACTACGACCCCATCGAACGGGATACGCACGGCACGATGGCGTGCTTCGGATCCGGCCGCGAGAAGACGCCGTTCCAGTACCACAGCTACGAAGGCATGACGCCCAACTACCCGGCGCATGCGGAGCCCAAGATCATCGACGAGATCTTCCTGACCCACCCGCAGCCCAATGGCGGATCGCTGCTGCTCGCCATCGACTGGCCGGGTGGGCCGGCGAACGGGCAGACCAAGGAGTCGCCTTGCAAGCAGAGCTGCGCGCACCTCATCTGCGCGATCGAGGAGGCCGGCTGCCTGGACATCTGGCTGTGCGAGCGCAACAAGGAGGGCCAGTTGGAGATGAAGAAGCCGACCTGCCCGCCGACCACCGCCTGCAGCTGACCCCACCTCGCTCCAGCGCCCATGCCTGCCCGCCTGCCACCCTGGATTCCCGCGTCGATCCGTCACGCGCCGATCGACTTCGCGTGGCGCGGCGCGCAGCAGCACTGCGGGCCGGCGAACGCGGTGACGCCGCTGCTGCGCAAGCTGGACAACACCACGCTGTGCGGCCAGCTGAGCCTGTGCGCCGGGCTGCTGTCCTGGGCCGCCGTGCGCTTCATGGATGCCGCCGCCGAGGCGGCGTCCTGCCTGGAGCTGGCCGAGGCGGCGTTCGCGTACCAGGTCGACTGGCGCTACGCAGACCCTTCTGCGGGCAGCGTGCGCACGGCGCCGGATGCGCCGCCGGCGTTGTCGGCGCTGCTGGAGGTGGCGGTGTACCTGTGGAAGGGGATGGACCGGGCCACGTACTGGGACAGCATCCACGCCCCGGTCCGGGAGACGTTCCACGCTGCCCACGTGGTGCAGCACGTCATGCCGCAGGCCGAACGCCCGGCCTTCGTCGACTGGTTCGAGCTGGCCATCGCGCGGGTGCAACAGCATGCCCACGCACCGCAGGGGCCGGCGCACTCCCGCAACRACTTCGACAACCCCGAGGACTGGCAGCGCTTCATCGCCGCGCATCGCGGCCCGGCGCTGCCGCCGGAGCTGCTCGATCCCGGCTTCGACTACCAGCCGGCGCAGCGCGAGGCCTTGGCCGCCCGCTTCCTGGCCCGCCTCGACGGCAGCACCAACCGCTACCTGCGCTCGCCGCAGGAGATGCTGCGCCTCGGCTTCGACGGCGAACCGTACCGCCTCGGCGCCCCGCGCCAACCCTCCCCGTGAGATCCGAATGAGCCCACCACGCGACTACCTCGCCGCCGCCGGCATCGCCGTCGATGACTACCCCTTTGCCTGGGACGCCTGGGAGTCCGACGCGTACTACCTGACCGACGCCGGGGCCGACGAACGCTTGCCGCTGCTGACCGGCAAGGCCAGGTTGGCCTTGCTGATCGCCAGCGCCGAGTGGATCGTGC
>NZ_JBFUCB010000871.1:0-1926 GCF_056405435.1 Rhizobacter sp. P1_G5
GAGTTTGGGCGACGGGCCATGAAACCAGTCAGCGCAGGGGAGTCTTCGCCCCGAGAGGGGCGAAGACCGCACCCGACGGCGCACCACAGCCTCCCCGCACCCGCCTTCCGCGCCCAAACTACCGGTGCTTGAAATTCGCCTTGCGCTTGTTGAGTTTGGGCGACGGGCCATGAAACCAGTCAGCGCAGGGGAGTCTTCGCCCCGAGAGGGGCGAAGACCGCACCCGACGGCGCACCACAGCCTCCCCGCACCCGCCTTCCGCGCCCAAACTACCGGTGCTTGAAATTCGCCTTGCGCTTGTTGACGAACGCGTCCATCCCTTCCTTCTGGTCCTCGGTCGCGAACAGCGCATGGAACATGCGGCGCTCGAACTGGATGCCCTCCGCGAGCGGCCCCTCGTAGGCGCGGTTCACCGCCTCCTTGGCCATCATCACGCTCGGCCCGCCGTACTCGCAGATCGCCTGCGCCGCCGCCAGCGTCACGCCCAGCAGCTCGGCCGCCGGCACCACGCGCGACACCAGGCCCGCGCGCCCGGCCTCGGCCGCATCCATCATGCGGCCCGTCAGCACCAGGTCCATCGCCTTCGCCTTGCCGACCGCGCGCGGCAGCCGCTGCGTGCCGCCGGCGCCGGGGATGATGCCGAGCTTGATCTCGGGCTGGCCGAACTTCGCGGTGTCGGCCGCGATGATGATGTCGCACATCATCGCGAGCTCGCAGCCGCCACCCAGCGCGAAGCCGCTCACCCCGGCGATCACCGGCTTGCGCACGCTGCGGATGGTCTCCCAGTTGCGCGTGATGTAGTCGCTCTTGTAGACGTCCATGAAGTTCCAGCCCGCCATCGCACCGATGTCGGCGCCGGCCGCGAACGCCTTCTCGCTGCCGGTGACCACCATGCAGCCGATCGCCTCGTCGGCATCGAAGGCCTTCAGCGCCGCGCCCAGCTCGTCCATCAGCGTGTCGTTCAGCGCGTTCAGCTGCTTCGGCCGGTTCAGCGTGACGACGCCGATGCGCAGCGGGCCGTTGCCCTGGATGTCGGTGAGGATGCATTCGTAGGTCATCGGGTCTCCTTCCGGGTTTCTTGGGGGGTCAGGGATCGAGTGTAGGCAGGTCGCGCTCACGACGCGGCCAGCTCCGGCTTGCGCTTGATCATCAGGTCGACCCAGGTGTCGGCGTCCTGGTGGATGCGGATGCGCAGCGGCAGGTAGCGCATGCTCGGCGCGATCCACATCTCGGGGATCAGGTCGCCGCCGCGCGGCTGGCGGCGCGGCTTCACGCGGAAGGCCTGCACCTCGCCGAAGGGGGTGTACAGCGTCTCCTCCTCCAGCACGTCGTACGTCCACGGCTCGACACGGAACGGCAGCGCGAGCGGGATCTCGACGCTCTCGCCGGTGCGCAGCTTCTGCGGCTGCGTCGTGAACAGCCAGGTCAGCTGCACGAACTGGCTCGCGGTGTCCTGCACGCCCGGCCAGCGGATGCGCCGCTGCCCGTTGGCCAGCACCACCGCATCGGGCAGCAGCTGCATCGCCACGCGCTGGTCGTCGCGCAGCATCACGTGCGTCAGCTGGTCGTAGCGCGTCGGGTACAGCCCGTCGGCGGTCAGCTGGCCCTCGCTCGTCAGCCGGCGCGACGCGGCCGGCGCGAACGACAGCCCGATGACCACGTCGACGTTCACCTGGTAGCGGTTGCCGTCGCGGATCCACTCGACCTGCGCCTCGCCGTCGACATGGCCGCGGAAGTTGCCGGTCAGCACGTAGCTGAGGCGGGTCGAGCCGGGCCATTCGAAGGCGGCCGGGGCCGACGCGGCGGGATCGGCCGCGACAGCGACCGGCGGCGGCTCGGGCGGCGGCGCGGACGCAGGCACGGCGGGAGCGGAGGCCGCGGGTTCCGGTTCGGCGGCGGCGACGACCTCCCGAGCCGGTTCCGGCT
>NZ_JBFUCB010000872.1:0-1921 GCF_056405435.1 Rhizobacter sp. P1_G5
GTCTCGGGCGAGTGCTCACCCGGCAGTCCCCGGAATCGAACCGGGATGACGGCGCTTCTCACCGGCAGAGGTTCGGGGGAGCGGCTGGGTGGGTAGGATGTCGCATGACCCGACCGACACCCCCGCAGACCGTCCTCGTCACCGGCTTCGAGCCGTTCGGCGGCGAAACGATCAACCCTTCATGGGAGGCGGCGCATGCGTTGGATGGCGAACGCCTCGGCGGCGCGGTGTTCGYGGCCCGTCGCCTGCCCTGCGTGGTCGACGACGCCGGCCCGGTGCTGATCGATGCGATCGAGGAGCTGAACCCGGCCCTGGTGCTGTGCCTGGGCCTGGCCGGCGGGCGCACCGATGTGTCGATCGAGCGTGTGGCGATCAACATCGTCGATGCGCGCATCCCGGACAACGCCGGCCGGCAGCCGGTCGACGAGCCGGTGGTGGAGGGCGCACCGGCTGCGTACTTCTCGACGCTGCCGATCAAGGCGATGCTGCGTGCGCTGCACGACGGCGGCATCCCGGCGTCGATCTCGTCGACGGCCGGCACCTACGTCTGCAATGCGGTGTTCTACGCGCTGTCGCACTACATCGCCACCGAGCGCCCGGCGCTGCGCGGCGGCTTCATCCACGTGCCGTGGCTGCCGGCGATGGCGATACGGCATGCGTCGGCGCCGAGCCTCGCGCTCGACACGCTGCTGCGGGCGGTGCGCGTGATGGCCGGCACGGCGCTCGGCGTCGAGCGGGACATCCGCCTCGCAGCGGGCAACACACACTGAAGAACGCGCCCTGATCAGGGCGGCAGCATGCCCTTGCTGCGCAGCGCCTGCCGGCCTTCTTCGCTGGCCAGGCTCTTCAGGAACTCGCTCGCCGCCGCCCGGTGCGTGCTGGCCGCGCCCAGCGCGCCGGCATAGGTGGTGTAGTTCTGGATCTCGGGCGGCAGCATCCCGACCAGGTCGACGCCGGCCACCGGCAGCAGCTCGCTGACCTGCTGGATCGCCAGGTCGGCCTCGCCGCTGACCAGCTTCTCGGCCGACAGCCCGCCGGCCACCAGCACCGCCTTCGGCCGCACCACCTGCGCGATGCCGAGTTTCTCGAACAGGCCGTCGAGGTAGATGCCGCTGGTGCCGCCCGACGCGGGATCGATGTAGGCGATCTTGCGCACGTCGATCAGCGCGTGCCTGAACTCCTCGACCGTGCCGATCGCCGGCTTCGGCGCGCCGGCCTTCACCGCGACGCCGATCCCCACCTTGGCGAGCGGTGCGATGCTGTCGGGCAGTACCTTGCCGTCCCTGGCGAGCGGCTGCAGCGCCGCCGGCGTCAGCACCAGCAGGTCGAAGGCCTCGCCGCCGGCCACGCGCTTCGCGAGTGCACCGGCGGTGTCGTTCGCGACCTCGACCTTGTGGCCGGTGCGCGCCTCGAAGGCCGGCACCATCGCGACGACGACCTGCTTGAACGCGCCGCTGGTCAGCACCTTCACGGTGTCGGCGGTGGCCGGGGCGGCGCCGAATGCGAGCAGCACCAGCGCGATGGATGAGAGGGACCGGTGCATCGCAAGACCTCCTGGAAGACGGCGAGGTTCGCAGTTTGCACGGATCTGTGCCCCCGTCCGTGTGACGACCTGTGTTCCTCAGCGCGCCGGTCGCTTGACCACGGCGCCCGCCTTGCACGCCGCGGCGTCGAACTGCGTCGTGCCGGCCGCGCCCGGGCCGCCGCCGAAGCCCGCGGCCGGTGTCCATTCGTTGACCAGCGGGTAGCCGCTCGCGCCGAGGTCGGCCACGCGGATCGCGGTCAGCCTGGCCTGCCACTTCGAGCCGAACGGCGTGTTGAACAGCTGCAGCTTCGCCAGCCCGCCGTGGCCGGTCGGCAGGTTGACGGCGTAGGTGCCGAAGTTGTCGCCGCTCAGCACGTCCTTCGCGCTCGGCCGCAC
>NZ_JBFUCB010000873.1:0-1921 GCF_056405435.1 Rhizobacter sp. P1_G5
CCACCTGGTTGCGCGCGCTGCACGACCGTCCTCGCTGGCAGCTCTACGGCGCCTTCGACGGCACCACGGCCGTCGGCGGCGGCGCGCTGTTCGTGGATGGCGACCAGGCCTGGGTCGGGATCGGCAGCATGCTGGAGTCGCATCGGCGCCGCGGCGGTCAGCGCGCGCTCATGGCGCGCCGCGTCAAGGATGCGACGCGCACCGGCGTGCGCTGGATCGGCACCGAGACGGGCGAGCCCACGGACGAGGTCAATCCGTCGCTGCTGAACATGCAGCGTTGCGGCTTCGAGTGCGTGGCCTTGCGCCGCAACCTGCTGCCGCCTCTCGCGATTCGCTCCTCCCCCGGGACGACGGCATGAGGGCACTGACCTGCACCGCCGTGCTGCTGGCCCTCGCACGCTGCAGCATCGAAGGCAACGCAACGACGCTGGCGGGGTTTCCCGAGCTGGAGATCGTGCGGGCGCCTCAGTGGAGTGAAGTGGGAGTGACATCGGACGTCAGGCGCGCGATCGCACGCTTTCTGGTCGAGGGAGGAACGGTCGGGAGGTCGTCGCCTCCTCCCCATGGGGCACGCCGCTGCAGACCGGAACGCGACGCCGCGTGCTGACAGGGCGCCACGCCTTCCCTACCCCGCCAGGAACCCACCATCGGTCGCGAGCACATGGCCCACGACATAGCGCGCTTCATCAGACATCAGCCAGATGGCAGCGGCGGCCACTTCTTCCGGATGGCCCATCCTGCGCAGCGGCAGGCCGGCCGCGACGCTGCGCATGTCCGCAATGCCGGATGAAAGCATCATGTCCGTGAGCACGCGTCCCGGCGCGACCGCGTTGATCCGGATCCCTGCCGGCGCATATTCCATCGCGGCCGATCGCGTGAGCGAGTTGGCGGCCGCCTTCGACGCGCTGTAGAGAGACAGCCCCGGATTGGGATTGCGAATCCCGCTCACGCTGGTGTTGTTGACGATCGTGCCGCCGCCACCCGCCAGCATGGCCGAGATGGCATGGCGCATGAAATGAAAGAGTGCACGCACATTCGTGTCGAACACGCGGACGAACACCTCGTCGCTTTGCTCCGCCAACGGGCCTCGGCGTTCCTGGCAGCCCGCGTTGTTGAACACGGCGTCGAGCCTGCCGAACCGGGCGTGTGCCTGCTGGAGGGTCGAGACGACGTCTTGCTCGCGGGCCGCATCACCCGCCACGAAAAGGCATTCGGCACCGCGCTCGCGGATCTCGCCGGCGAGCGCCTGGCCGAGCTCCTCCCGGCGGCCCGTCACGACCACGGCGGCGGCGCCTTCCGCGGCCATTCGCAGCGCGGTGGCGCGACCGATCCCACTCGTGGCGCCGGTGACCAGGCACACCCGGCCCTTCAGCCGGCCCGCGGTCGGCAACTCCGGGGCAACGCCGGCAAGCTCCTCGGTGGTCGGCGTCGAGTTCATGCTCGCCTCCTCGCGAAACGCTGTTCCAGGACGTCCTGGCCCCACTGGGTGGCAGGCCGCTCTTCCACGCAGACGAAGCCATGCGACTCACGGAGATGCCGGGCGGCAGACGAACCGTCGACGGTCCACAGGTGTGTTTCGGCGAATCCCTGGCCGTCGGCGAAGTCCAGCGCGCTGGCCAGCAGCTTGCGCCCCACGCCGCGGCCGCGGAGGCCCTCGTCCACGATGAACCAGCGCAGATGCGCGACGCCGACGCCCGGACCATCGCCGTCGATGGCGACCGAGCCGACGATGTCGCCACCTTGCCGGGCCGTCCAGATGCCATTCCCCGGCCTGCCGAGCCTGTCGCAGAAATCCGCCAGGCCTGCCGCGACAGCGGACTCGACGCGTTGTCCGATGCCGGCCCCTCGTGCGTCGTGCAGTGCGTGCATCCGGGTGACGCTGGCGATGAGCCCGACCTGGTAGCCCGGCGTCACATCGACC
>NZ_JBFUCB010000874.1:0-1909 GCF_056405435.1 Rhizobacter sp. P1_G5
ACCACACGCTCGTCACGCTGCACGTGGGCGCGCACAAGCTGACGGTGAAGGGTGCGAAGGATTTCGACCAGGCGGTCGGGCGGYGGGTCAGCGTGGCGTTCGATCCGGGTGCGGCGTTCGTCTTCGACGGGGCGACGGGCCTGCGGGTGCGCTGACGAGGGGCAGCCCGGTCACAGGTGCCGCGACAGCAGCATCCGCAGGCCGGCGAAGCCGAAGAACACCGCGATCGTGCCGTCGAACACGCGACGGGTCGAGCGGTAGGCGCGCCGCGCGACGGAGGTGGAGAACAGCAGCGCGTAGCTGATGAAGATCAGCAGGCCCAGCAGGCTGCAGGCCGCGAACACGACCAGCGAATCGGTCGGCGACGCATGGACCGGCAGGCCCATCGAGATCGTCGACAGCCAGACGAAGATGGCCTTCGGGTTCGTGATGTGCATCGCGACGCCCTTCAGGAAGATCTGCCGCAGGCTGCCGGTGCGGCCGGCCGCGCCGGCATCGGCCGCATCGTGGCGCGACAGGGCCGAGCGCCCGGCCTTGAGCGCGAGCCACAGCAGGTACAGCCCGCCGATCACCTTGACCACCGTCAGCGCGCCGGACCAGGCGGCCAGCAGCGACGCGAGGCCGAGCGCGGCGGTAAGCCCGAGTGTCCATGACGACAGCGTGATGCCGGCGGCGAGTGCGAACGCCGGCGCCCGGCCGCCGTTCATCGCGGTGCCCATCAGCGCGACGATGCTCGGGCCGGGGCTCGCGCAACCGATGAAGTAGGCGGTGCAGGCGACGGCGAGGTTGGGGTTGGAGGTCAGGGTGTCGAGGTGCATGGGTCGCTCTTCAGTCTCATCCAGGGAAACGTGCCTCGAGCCTGGCAATCACCACGTCCAACGGCAATGCCTCCACCGCTCCTGTCTGCAGATCTGCCTGGGCCTGGAGTGATTCGAAGGTCATGAACATGGTTGCGCGCTCATTGGAGGCGTGCGAGGTGGCGTCTGCTACGGCAGCAGGTGCTGCGCGCGCAGCCCGGGTTCTTCGTAGACGGAATCTTCCGCTGGGTAGCGCAGGTTCTTCGCGCCGGCCTGTTTGGCCAGGGACCACACGATGCTCTCGCCGGCGGGCAGTGTCGACGGTGCCGTCACGTAGAGTGGATCGGCGAWGGCCTGTGCCGGAGACACGAAACTCCAGCCATGTGCCCTGAACTCGCGGGCGATCACGCCGATCGAGGCGGCATTGATCGCGTTGACGTGCAGCAGCATCACATGCGCGGGGCTGCGGTGCAGCGTGCTGCGTGCGAGCTTGTCGTAGTAGCCCGCGCGGTCCAGCAGGTGGCGGATGTAGGCCTTCTGCAGGGGTTCGAACTGGCTGCGCTTTCCGGCCGCGAGCTGATCGAGCCAGACCTCGTTGAAGTACCAGTCGCTGGTATCGATGGAAACCGGCGCGGGCCGGTAGCCGTGGTCCTTCATCCAGGCACGCATGCCGTCGCGCTTGGCCGGCGTGTCGCCTTCCTTCAGGTACGGGAACCGCAGCATCGGCACCCAGGTGGGCAGCGTGTTGAAGGCCTGGTCGGCCTCTTCGACGTCCTGCACAAACTCGGCAAGCGTGAGCTTCGGCGAGGCCAGGTTGCGGTGCCGGGCGGTGTGGTTGCCGACCGCGTGGCCGGCAGCAGACCACGCGGCCACCAGATCGYGGCCGGCTCCCGGGCCCGTGGCTGACAGCGCCGGGAAGATCATCGACGGGATCGATGCGGCGCGCAGCCCCGACAGCAGCGTGCCGTTCCACTCGCGGGCCAGCGGTTCGGTGTCGGGATTCACGCCATCGTCGAAGGTCAGCGCGAGGGTCTGTGCGTGGGCGGTGAGTGAGCAGAGACAGGCGAGCACGAACACGAGCGCGAGCCTGAGGTTGAAGCTCAGCGCTGCCA
>NZ_JBFUCB010000875.1:0-1908 GCF_056405435.1 Rhizobacter sp. P1_G5
CCCTTCGGGGCAGTACCACCGCGTACTGAAGGGTGAGCCCGCGGCAGGTCTTGCAAGCCGATCAAGCATCCCCACTTCCTGCGTACGGGGCAGCCACGGTGCCGCCCTCCCGGAAGGAAACGCATGAAAACCACCCAATCCCAGCAACGCAGTGTCAGCGACCTCGATGTCGTGCATGCGCTGGCGCGCCTGGTTCAGCGCATGGAAGCGAGCCCGGCCGAGATCGATGCCCACCAGTACCGCACCGTCGTGCAGCAGCTGAGCCGTGCGCTCGAACGCGTCGAGCCGGGCACGGCCTTGCAGTTGATCCTGGAAGACTGCCCGGCCGCGTCGGAGCTGTACGAGAACCTGCGCTACGAACACGCCGGGCTGGTGCGCGCCCCGCTGGAGAAGGCGCTGAATGCCGAGCTGGAGGCGCGCCGCGCGATCACGCTCGCGGCGGCCACCCGGCACTGACGATCACGACGGCAGGAAGTCCAGCGGGTACGTGATGTCGATCTGGTCGACGTCGCGTGCCCCGAATTCGAACTGCTTGATCCGCGCCAGCAGCTTCGATTCCAGTTCCGGCGACTTCAGCTCGCTCGAGACGATCCGGCAATCCACCAGTTGGCCCGAGGGCGAGATCTTCAGGCTCAGCACGACCTTGCCCTGCAGGCCCGGATCCTCGCGCAACGCGCGGTTGTAGATCGCGTAGATCGCGCCCTTGTTGCGCTCGAACACCAGGCGGATCTCCTCGATCGAGCGCGCCGCCTTGCCGCTGTTGCCGCGCTGCACCGTGCCGCCCGCCCCGGTGCCGTTGCCCGTGCCGCTGCCGGCCGCCGAGCCCTTGCCGCCGCCCCCACCGCCACCGGCCACGCCGGCCACCAGCGTCGTCGAGCGACCCGCCAGCCCACCGCCGCCGGTGTTGCGGCTGTAGCCTGCGGTGTTGATGCCGCCGCTGCCGCCGGTCGCGTTCGAGGTGATCATGGCCCGGTCCGGCAAGCCGGCCTCGGTGCCCGCGCCCACCCCCACGCCGACGCCCGAACCCACGCCCGGCCCCTGCTTGATGTCCGGCTTCAGCTGCACCGCCAGCGGCGCGCCACTCAGCTCCTGCAGCTGGTCCTTCATCGCGAGCAGGCCGACGCCGGCCGCCTTGYGGCGCGCGCCTTCGATCTCGCCCGGCGGCTTGTTGGCCTGCGGCACGCGCGCCTCGGGGATCGGCTCCTTCATCTTCACCGGATCGGGCTTGGCCGGGATCGGCTTCGCCTGGTCGGGCTTGGCCTGCGGCACGGCCGCCTCGGCCGCATCCTTCGGCTTCTCCTGCACCTTGGGCGGCGGCGGTGGCGGAGGCGTCTCCAGCACCAGCTTGGCCAGCCGCGGCGGCAGCTCGGCCGGCGCAGTGCGGTCGGGTTGCCGCACCGGCAGCCACGGCACGATCAGGAAGATCAGCAGGCACACGCCGACGGTGCGCTGGATGATGCGGCGAAAACGCGCGTCATCCTCGGGCACGCCGGCCCAGGGCATCACCCTGGGATTGAACGAAACGGTCGCCGCACTCATGCGCCCGCCTTCTGCCGCACGGCGAACGACATGTCGGTGAAGCTCGCCCGCGCCGCGGTGTACATGATCTTGCGCAGCAGCTGGTACGGGATGTCCTTGTCGCCCATGATCGTGAGCGCCTTGCCCTTGTCCTTGTTGGCCTCGCGGATCATCTCGCGACCGGCCTGGATGTCGAGCTCGTCCTTCAGCGGCCCGATCAGGTCACCCTTCAGCCCCATCACGTCGGCCACGTTGGCGATCTTGCGGCCCTCGACGATGATCTCGGTGCCGCTCACCACCAGCACCACGTTCTGCTTCGGCTCCTTCTCGGCCGTCGACTGCGGCAGCTGAACGGCCTTCGGGCTCGGCAGCAGCTCGACGCCGGTCGCG
>NZ_JBFUCB010000876.1:0-1904 GCF_056405435.1 Rhizobacter sp. P1_G5
CATCAGCAGCCCGACAGCCATGAACGACAGCCAGAAGCCCGGCTGCAGCAGCGCCCAGGGATCGCAGGCGCTGACGACCACGGCGGCGGCCAGCAGCACCAGCGGCCACGGCCAGCGGCGCGCACCGGCCTGCAGCAGCGTGACGACCGCGAGCATCCACACGGTGCGCTGCGCCGGCACGCCCCAGCCGGCGAACAGCGCATAGCCCATCGCCGCCGCGAGGCCGATCCAGCGCGCAGCCAGCGGCGCCGGCAGCCACAGCATCGCGCGCGCCGAGCGCCGCCACAGCGCGCCGGCCAGCCGTGCGGCGAGCCACGCGAACATCGTGATGTGCAGGCCGCTGATGCTGACGAGGTGGGCGATGCCGGTGGTGCGGAACAGCTGCCAGTCGGCGCGCGCTATCGCGGACTGGTCGCCGACCGCCAGCGCGGCCAGCACGCCGGCCGCCTGCGGATCGCCGACCTGCGCATACAGCCGGTCGCGCACGCGCTGGCGCAGGCGCTCGATCGGGTGAGCGGCGGCGGGGTCGAGCAGCTCGGCGTGGCCGTCGAGCACGTAGCCGGTGGCGCGCACGCCTTGCTCGAACAGCATCAGCTCGATGTCGAAGCCGCCCGGGTTGACGCTGCCGTGCGGCTGGCGCAGGCGGGTGGTGAAGCGCCAGGCCTGGCCGGCGCGCAGCTGCGATTGTTCGGCGTTCAGCGGGCCATCATCGTGCCAGCCCTTGTACCAGCCGAGCGAGACGAGCGGTGGCACGGCCACCGGCTCGCCGCGCCGGCGCGCGTCGTCGACCTCGAAGCGGAACTGCAGCCCGGACGGGGTGTGGTCGGGCAGGCTCGCGACAGTGCCGGTGAGGACGAGGTCGTCGCCTTCGAGCGCGGCGGGCAGCGCATCGGCCAGGCGCAACGCGGCGCGCAGGTCGGAAGCGGCAAATCCCGCAACCGATGCGGCGATCGATGCGGCCAGCACGCCGAGCAGTGCGCCGCGGCGCCAGCGCCAGGCGAGCATCGTGCAGGAGAGGCAGGCCACGAGCAGCAGCGCCGTGCCCCAGGCCGGCTGGACAGCCTGCTGCTGGAGCTGCCATGCGACGCCCAGCAGCCATGCGACCGTGATCCCCGCAAGGTACAGCCCGCCTTGTCTGTGCATCGGGCCAGTGTAGAGGCCCGCGGCGTGGCTTCAGCCTGCGAACACGCGCGCCGCCAGCGCGTCGTTGCGCGAAACAGGCGCGGTCTTCGCGTATCGGAGCCTGGCGGCGTGCCAAGCCAGACAAAGTCGTTCCACACGAGGTCGATCAAACTGCTCAACACCCGCACGCCATGACACCCAGCATCACCGGTCGATCCATCCCATCGCGCCCACCCACCTCCACGCCGCAGTCGGGCACTGCGTCGCCGACGAGGGCAATGTCGCAACCGCGGGAAGGCTCGTCTGCATTGAAGGCAGCCCCTGAGAGCGCAGGACGCAGGAACATGTCGCCGGTACGCGCGGCATCTCCGCTGCGCCAGACCTCGTCTCCGAAGCTGGCGGCCCTGCCCGGCTCCGGGACCGGCGCTTCGGCCAGGACTTCCGACGAGATGTTCACGGTCGGCGCACTCCCGCCGTTTGGCCCCGCGCGGTGGAAATTTCTCGACGATCCCAACAACTGGCGCCCCGAACGCCGGCAGTTGCATGACAAGCTGATCGACGACTCTGTCAAGAAGGCGTCGGTCTTCGCGGAAGCCATCGAACGATCCGGTCGCGAGCCGACCCTGTTCGCCTTGCGCGGCAACACAGCCTCTGGAAAGACCCGGATGGCCAACTCCGCCGTGCCTGTCCTTGCCGACGCGATCAAGCAGAGTGAGGGGGGATGCATCAATCCCGATCTCTTCAAGGTGAGGCTGGGCAAGGTGCCCGGCCAGCCCGAACTG
>NZ_JBFUCB010000877.1:0-1903 GCF_056405435.1 Rhizobacter sp. P1_G5
CAACAACACGTTGTGGTACCGGAACGGCGTCCCGCCCGACATGATGACCTCCGTGGCGAACGTGTCCGGAGTGGGCACAGCCATCACGTACGCCTCGACCGGCGTGGCCAGCGATGGCATCACGGTGGGCCAGGGGAACACCAGCGTCGGCGCTGCGGTGTACGCCGACACGCGACCCGCGTTCGACCTGAGCGGCGCGACGGATCCGCAAGCTGCTGCCGACCTGGTGGGGGCCCACACCTGGCCGACGCTGCACCTGCATCCGGCCCAATGGCTGGTGTCGCGCACGCAGCAAGCGAGCGGCACCCGCGCGCCCGACGCAAGCGGCCTGCAGGTGAGCACTGCCTTCGCGTACGTCGGCATGAAATCCGACCTCTCCGGCGGTGGCAGCCTCGGGCTGGAAGCAGTCACCAAGTATTTCCCGTATGCGAGCGGCGGCATGATGGCCACCACCACCGAGTATCTGCAGCCGCTGAACGCGTCGGCCAGCTCGCAGGACGGCACGCAGCGCAAGCAGTTCGTCGGCATGCCGAAGTGCAGCTTCACGCGCTACCTGAGCAGCTGGACGCCGAACGTGCTGAAGCCGATCGACGTGGACGACAGCCGCAACACCCGTCCGGGTTCGCCGCGGCAGCGTCCGTTGTCGGTGGGCTCGGGTTCGTCGTCGGGCAGCGGCCCGAACGTCCACAGCGAATGCTTCGAGGGCGATGGCAAGTCGGGCAGCGCCTGGTCCGCCGACATCATCGGCATGACGAACTACACCTACTGCGATGTGCAGGCGCAGGCCAATGCCGGTGCGGCGACGATGGACCAGCCGTGTGCGAGCACTTCGCTGGTGAAGCGGCCGTACCAGGTTCGTTCCGTCGAACGGAAGTGGGACCTGACGACGCGGTCGCTGCTGATCAGCAAGACCGACACCGTCAACACGGCGATGACGGTCTATGGCGATGTCGGCAACGCCACGATCACGACCACCGGCTACGGCGTGGGAGGCCCGGCCGGGCAGAACCAGATGGTGACGAAGACCACGAAGAACACCTACCTGAGCGTGGACGACGGCACAGAGCGTTTCATCAGCGGCGACAAGTGGTTCCTCGGCCGGCTGGGGTCCAGCAAGGTGACCTCCACCACGTCAGCCACTCAGCCGCCCGTGCAGAGCAACGGCGGCCTGAGCGACATCGCGAAGGCGACGCAGGATCCTGCGTTGAACGGCACGCCGCCGAAGCTGATCCGGCCCGAAGTGCTGATGAGCATCCTGCAGATGCTGTTGGAAGACTGAGCACCGCCATGGCTGATTTTCACAAAGCTCTCCCCCGCCTGCTGGGCACCCTCACCGCTCTGGTGCTGCTGGGCGCGAATGCGCTGGCGCAGACCTTGCCTGCGCCGATCTTCGAGGAGGAACGTTCCAGCGAGTTCAAGTACGACGAGGCGACCGGTCTCCTGATCGAGGAGAGGATCGAGCCGACGAAAGCCGCGCTGTGCGTCGTGACCAGCTACCAGCTGGATCCGTACGGCAACCGGAAGCAGACGACGACTTCCAATTGCGCAGACACATCGTTGCAGCGCATTGCGAGCGCGTCGTACAGCAATGCCGCCCAGCCGTCCGGCACGCTCGACGGCAGCTACGCCACCAGTGCCTGGAACGCGCTCAACCACACCGAGACCAAGCTCGTGGACCCGAGGTTCGGGTTGGCGACATCGCAGACCGGCCCGAATGGCCTGACGACGACGTGGGAGCTCGATGCGCTTGGCCGCAAGGTGAAGGAGACGCGGGCCGACGGCAGCTTCAGCCGGGTGTGGTTCTGCTACGTGTCGCCGGCCATCTTCGACCAGAGCAGCAACTCGCCGGGCTGTCCGGGGTCGGGCGGCACGCAGATGGACAACCCGCCTGCGAAGGATCCGA
>NZ_JBFUCB010000878.1:0-1903 GCF_056405435.1 Rhizobacter sp. P1_G5
TCGTAGTAGTGGCCGATGAACTGGATGACCCAGCCGGCGATGAAGCTGCCGAGGCCCCAGCCGAGCCAGCTGGCGAGGCTGCCGCCCGAGACCTGCTGCGCCAGCACGGTCAGCACGCCGTTGACGAGGCTGACCGCGAGCCCGAGGGTGAGGTTGCCTCGCGTCAGATACCAGATGGTGGCGAGGCCCCAGGCGATCCAGGCGGGGGTGAGGGCGAGGTTGYCGAGGGTGAAGGCCGGTTTGGCGAGCAGCACGCTGACGGCGAACACGATCAGCGGGATGCCGAAGAAATGGGTGGTGATGTTGCGGCGGTCGCGGTGGTAGGCCGCGTACTGCGACAGGAGGTCCAGGGCCGAACGTTGTCTCGTCATGGTGTTCTCCATGGTCTGGTGCCAGGGGCTGCGGTCGGATGGCCCATCTTAGAGCGGTTGCCGCTGAGCGCAAGCGGCCGACTGTGACTCCTTGCACATGGCGCGTCCGGCCACGGTTTCAAGTCACGGCTTCAAGCCAGCGCGGCCAGCGCCTGGGCCTGCAGTTCCAGCGTGGCCGCCGCGACCACCCGACCGTCAGAACCCATGTGCAGCGCGCGGCCTTGCCAATCGGTGATGACGCCGCCGGCGCCCTCGATCACCGGCACCAGTGCCAGGAAGTCGTAGGGCTGCAGCCCGCTCTCGACCACCAGGTCGACGTGGCCGGAAGCCAATGAGCCGTAGCTGTGGCAATCGCCGCCGAAGCGCCGCAGCGCGGCACGCCGGCTCAGCGCGTCGAAGGCGCGCCAGCCGTCGGCATCGAAGGCGTCGGGCGAGGTGGTGTAGACCCGGGCGTCGGCCAGCCGCGTGCAGCCGCTGCTGCGGCACGGCGCGCCGTTCCAGCGGCTCGGCTGTCCGGCGCGTCCCACCCAGCACTCGCCGAGCGCCGGCAGGTTCACGACGCCGACAACCGGCCGGCCGCGCCACAGCAGCGCCAGCAGGTTGCCCCAGAGCGGCGAGCCGGTGATGAAGGCCTTCGTGCCGTCGATCGGGTCGATCACCCAGACCCGTTCCGCATCGAGCCGTTCGCGGCCGTGTTCCTCGCCGAGCAGGCCGTCGTCGGGTCGCGCCGCGGTGATGCGCTCGCGCAGCATGCGCTCGACCTCGCGGTCGGCGACCGTCACCGGGCTGTCGTCGGCCTTCGTCAGCACCTCGACGCGGCCGCGGAACCAGCGCAGCGCCAGCCTGCCGGCTTCATCGGCCAGCTGTTGGGCCAACCGGACATCGTCGTCCGGCAGCAGGGCGGATGGGGCGGAGGACAGCGCTTCATCGCTCATCGAGGACCTCGTGGGTTGGCATGCATCGTGCGGGAGCGTCATGTGGAAATACACAGATTTGCACAAACGCCAGGAAACGCACAACGCGAATGCATGAAGCGTGCCCTGTGCTGGTGTCCCGCCCCTGTTGTCCCGCCCTCGTTTGAGGCATCCACCGGAGAAGTCCATGACCGTCCATCGCCCCCTGCTTGCCGCCATGCTGTTCACCGCGCTCGCCGTTCCCGGGCTGGCCCGGGCCGGCACGATCACCGCGTACACCGCGCTGGAGGAGAACGAGATCGCCGAGTACGTGGCGGCGGCGAAGCGGAGCCTGCCGGACGTCGACGTGAAGGTGCTGCGCCTGTCCACCGGCGACCTGGGTGCACGCATCCTGGCCGAGGCGAGCAACCCGCAGCACGACGTGATCTGGGGCTGGGCGGTGACGAACATGCTCGACCCGCGCATCGGCGCGATGGTCGAGCCCCATGCCGGGAAAGGCGTCGAGAAGCTGCCGGCCGCCTACCGGGCCGCTGACGGCAGCTGGTTTGCCGCGACCGGCTACATGRCCGCGTTCTGCGTGAACACCGAAGTGCTGAAAGCCAAGAACCTGCCGATGCC
>NZ_JBFUCB010000879.1:0-1903 GCF_056405435.1 Rhizobacter sp. P1_G5
GCGCGGCCTGGGCGACATCGACGGCACCGTGCTCGGCGCGGTGTTCGCAAGCTACTCCGACGGCTGGTTCACCGCCCGCGGCAACGTGGTCGGCGACATCGGCGGCAAGCACCAGGGCGGGCGGCTGTCGTTCGACGTCGAGGGCAAGTACAGCCCGGCTGCGGGCCTGATGCTGTCCGCCGGCCCGGGGGTGACCTGGGCCAGCCGCAGCGCGATGCAGACCTACTTCGGCATCGACGAGCAGCAGGCGGCGCGGTCGGGCCGCGCGGTGTACAGGCCGCGCTCGGGCATCGAATCGGTGGGCTTCACCGTCGGGGCCGACTACCAGATCGACAAGCAGTGGGGCATCGGCACCCGCCTGTCGACGCGCAGCCTGCAGCGCGACGCGGCCGACAGCCCGATCACCGAGAAGAAGGCGCAGAACAGCGTCGTGGTGTTCACGGCGTACCGGTTCTGACCCGCCACGGGTGCGACAGCGGCCTGCGCTACGACTTCGCCTCGTCGACCTGCCGCTTGCGGCTGAACATGCTTGAGCGGAATGCGTTGATAACAGCCGCAGTCGGTATCGCGGCGAGCGCCGCAGCGACCCACGGCTGGCCGATCGTGCCCATCCAGATCGCGCCAACCACACAGACCAGGCAGACCAGGACGCCACAGGTTTGCCCCATCATGTCGCTGCGAAAGATCGCGCGTGCGGTGTAGGCGTTGGTCAGGCTCTGCGAGTGCTGGGCCGCGATGTTGGCATCCAGCGCTGCTCGCTCCATCGAGCGGCGGTGTTGCTGCTCCTCTTCGGCCCAAAGAATGAGCTTCGCTCCCGTGCCGGGAATGAGCTGATCGAACTGCTTGAGGATGTCCGGGTGCGGAATCTGCCCGGTGTACTGGCTTTGCTGGATGACAACCTGTTGCTCAGCCCTGACCGCGCCCAGCCCGATCGCCTTGCTTGCTGCCTGAGCCAGCGGCGTCTGGTGAGGCTTGTTGCCCCTGCTCATGACGTTGCACCTCGCGATGCATCGAATCCCCGATGCTCACCCAATCCGACGCAAGCGCAGCGGCGATCTCCCGACCGGCTGCAGGCGGCTCCACCATCTGAACGCTGGGCAGTGCCGGCGCTTCGTTGTGCACGAACAAGGTCACGGGCGCCGCCAATCCACGCACGAACCCCCGTGCGAACGCCGCTCTGGGATCCGCCGCGAAGTCGATGAGGAAGCCCATGGCTTGGTTGCTCCGATGTTGGGTTGCAAAGAAATTGTCTCATGCAGCTATGTGACCTCACAGCGTGCTTGGTTCCACATGCTGGCCGGCAGATCACTCCACCCGCATGAACTGCTCCCGCACCCGCTGCCGGTCCAGCATCTCGAAGTGCCACCACTCGTTGTCGATGCCACGAAAGCTCCCGGCATTCAGCGCATCGCGCAGCAGCAGCCGGTTCGTATGCTGCACCGGTGTCAGAGCCCCGCTCGCCAGATGCGCCGCTTCCAGCACCGGATGCGACAGCGCCGTCATCTCGTCGAAGCCGCTGCCCATGTCGAGTTCGCCGCCCGCCTCGTCGATCACCGTCACGTCCAGCGCCATGCCGAACGAGTGGATCGAGCCGCGCGCCGGGTCGGCCACGTACTGCCGCAGGTCGGTGCCGTCCAGGTGGTTCCACAGATGGATCTGCACGCGGTGCGGGCGCAGCGCGTCCAGCACCAGCAGGCGGTGCCCCGGCGCCGTGGCAGCCAGCCGTGCCACCGCCTGCGCGAGACCGTCTGCCGCCAGCCGATGCAGCCACGCGCAATCCAGCGCGCCGTACAGGTCTCGCCCGACGAAGTTGCGCTCGCTTGCATAGCGCAGGTCCACCGCCGCGCCCTCGATCGTCGACAAGCGGCAGAAATCGGGATGGGTGTGGATGGTTTCGCAGCGC
>NZ_JBFUCB010000880.1:0-1889 GCF_056405435.1 Rhizobacter sp. P1_G5
CAATGTGGGAGCGCCCTACTCCACTGGGGAATGCCGTGAAGGCAACAGCGTGGCCATCCATGCGCCGCAAGCAGGTGCCGAGGTGGCGTACCTCGGTGAAAACATGGAGGTGTCGTTCTCCGTCGGGCCTGCAGATCCGTCTCGCGCTGCTCCCACCGGATCGGTGGAAGTGACGCTGCAGGGCGCCAGCTGCGTCGCCCAACTGATCGACGGTGCAGGGCGTTGCAGCGTTCTCGTCACCAGTGCGGCGTGGTCGCAGATCGTCACGGTGAAGTATCTCGGCGACACGGTCTACCGCGATTCTCAGTCCACGGTTCTGGTCCATGCCGGCGGCCTCTCCTGGAACAATGCCATCAAGCTGACCAGCGGCTCATGCACGCTCAGCTCCCCCGACAGTTCCGAACAGCTTGTCGAGCTTCACGGAACCGCATCGGGCGAGGTGGGTGCAAGGGTCGTCGCGCGGTTGGAATCAGACATTGCAGGTTCGGCCGGCTCCAGTAGCTACGCGTCATGCCCGGGGTGGACGGGCTTCGGCATCATCGATGGCCTTTGGCAAGGCTGCATACGCAGGCCCGATGAATCACCGATCACTACCTGGTCAGCGAAGATAACCCGCAACGGGCATACCGGCGTCCGGGCAGAACTGCTGGAGTGGCACCCGATGCCTTCGCACTTCCCGCAGCCGCTGGCCCTCGTCCGGCAGGCTGCCGTACCCTGCCCCGGCTCCATCACCTACCCGTAGCGGCTCGATGCACTTCGACATTCTCGTTCCCGAGGCCTCGAGGAACATCGCCCAGGTGCTCGGCTTCGGCCGCACCTACCTGGCCGCCAAGGGGGTTCCAGCGGACACCCTCCGCGCGGCTGCACCCGCATCGCGTACCGCGACGCCGGCGTCGATCCGCTCGACGATCCGGCGCTGGCCGATGAGTTCGATCTCGTCGTCGTGCTTGGCGGCCCGATCGGCGACGAAGACGGCGCGGTCTATCCCTTCCTGGCCGACGAGCTGCGCCTGATCGAACGACACCTCGCCCAGCATCGGCCACTGCTGGGCGTCTGCCTGGGGGCGCAGTTGATGGCCAAGGCGTTGGGCGCCCGGGTGAAGCCGATGGCGCATGGCCGCAAGGAGATCGGCTTCGGCCCGATCGAGCTGACCGATGCCGGCCGCGCCTCGCCGCTGGCCGCCTTGCCGCCGGGCCCGCCGGTGCTGCATTGGCACGGCGACCAGTTCGAGCTGCCGCCAGGCCTGCCGAGCCTGGCCGCCACGGCGCTGTGCCCGCACCAAGCCTTCATGCCCCTGGCCGGCCGCCCTCGCCTTGCAGTTCCACCTGGAGGCCGATCCGCGCCGCATCGAGCAATGGCTGATCGGGCATGCGGGCGAGCTCAGCCAGGCCGGGGTMGACATCGCGGCATTGCGCCGCGAGGCCGTGCAGCATGGCGGCGCGCTGGCCGCGGGCCTGGTGGATGCCTGGCTGGGGGGCTTTCAGGCCACGACGTAGCGCCCCGGCGTGGTCCCCATCGCCTTGCGGAACATCGTGATGAAGCTGCCCGAGCTCTCGTAGCCCAGCCGGTCCGCGACCTGCTGGACCGACGAGCCGATGCCCAGCCATTTCACCGCCAGCATCAGGTGGAGCTGCTGGCGCCAGCGGCCGAAGCTCATGCCGGTTTCCCTGGCGAGCAGGCGCGCCATCGTCCGCTCGCTCAGGCCGGCGCGCTGCGCCCAGGTCTGCGTCGTTCCGCGGTCGGCCGGGTCATCGATGATCATCTCGACGATCTTGCGCAGGCGCGCATCCACCGGCATCGGCAGGTGCAGGTGGCCGGTGGGCGCCGCACCGATCTCGTCGACCAGCAGCGTGGTCAGGCGCGCGTCCATGCCCTGCTCCTCATAGAGC
>NZ_JBFUCB010000881.1:0-1869 GCF_056405435.1 Rhizobacter sp. P1_G5
CTTCGCGAGCTTCTCGGCCAACGACGAGAACCTGCGCTGGTACCTGGACTGGCAGGCCGATGCGATGGTCAACAGCTTCATCGCCCGCCGCGACCTCGACACCGAGATGACGGTGGTGCGCAACGAGATGGAGATGGGCGAGAACAGCCCCGACCGCATCCTGCTGCAGAAGACCGTCGCCACGATGTACGAGTGGCACAACTACGGCAAGGACACCATCGGCGCGCGCGCCGACGTCGAGAACGTCGACATCCCGCGCCTGCAGGCCTTCTACCGCCAGTACTACCAGCCCGACAACGCGACCCTGATCGTCTCGGGCAAGTTCGAGCCGGCCAAGGTGCTGCGCTGGGTCGGCGACGCGTTCGGCAAGATCCGCAAGCCCACGCGCAAGCTGCCGGTGCAGTACACGCTCGACCCGGCGCAGGACGGCGAGCGCAGCGTCACGCTGCGGCGTTCGGGCGGCACGCCGCAGATCTTCGCGGCCTACCACGTGCCGCCAGCGGCGCACCCCGACTACCCGGCCATCGAGGTGCTCGATCTGGTGATGGGCGACACCCCCTCCGGCCGCCTGCACAAGCGCCTGACCGAGAAGCAGCTGGCCGCCAGCACCTTCGGCTTCGCGCAGGCGCTGGCCGAGCCGGGCTTCACGCTGTTCGGCGCGCAGCTGGCACCGGGCCAGGCGGTCGAGCCGGCGCGCGAAGCGCTGCTGGCCACCGTCGAATCGACCGCGAGCGAGCCCGTCACCGACGAGGAATTCAAGCGTGCCCAGGGCAAGTGGCTGAAGGCCTGGGAACAGGCGTTCACGAACCCCGAGACGGTGGGCGTCTCGCTCAGCGAATCGGTGGCCCAGGGCGACTGGCGGCTGTTCTTCCTGCTGCGCGATCGCGTGCGTGACCTGAAGCTGGCCGACGTGCAGCGCGTGGCCGACCAGCGCTTCATCGCGTCGAACCGCACGCTGGGCATCTACCTGCCCACCGACAAGCCGCAGCGCCCGCCGGCGCCGGCCAAGGTCGACGTCGCGGCCGAGCTGAAGGGCTTCAAGCCGCAKCAGGCCCAGGCCACCGCCGAGGCCTTCGACAGCTCGCCGGCCAACATCGACCAGCGCACCCAGCGCTTCCAGGTCGGCGGCGTCAAGGCGGCGCTGCTGCCCAAGGCCTCGCGCGGCGGCACCGTGCATGCGACGCTGACGCTGCACTTCGGCACCGAGAAGAGCCTGGCCGGCCTGAACGACGTGCCCGACGTCACCGCCGCGCTGCTCGACAAGGGCACGAAGACGCTGACCCGCCAGCAGGTGCAGGACCGGCTCGACGAACTGAAGACCGAAATGAGCATCAGCGGCGGGCCAGGGCGCGTGAGCGTCAACCTGCTGTCACGCCGCGAGACGCTGCCGCAGGCGATCGCGCTGGTCGCCGACCTGCTGCGCAACGCCAGCCTGCCGGCCGACGCGCTGGACGAGCTGAAGCGCCAGACGCTGGCCGCGATCGAGCAGCAGCGCAAGGAGCCGGAGAGCGTGGTCGACAACGCGCTCGGCCGCATCGGCAACCCGTACCCGCGTGGCGACGTGCGCTACGTGCGCAGCTTCGACGAGATGGTGCAGGACGTGAACGGCCTGACGCTCGCGCAGGTGCAGGCCTTCCACCAGCGCTTCTACAGCGCGGCGCACGGTGAGTTCGGCGCGGCCGGCGACATGGATGTGCCGGCGGTGAAGGCAGCGCTGCAGGCCGCGTTCGCCGGCTGGCAGAACGCCGAGCCGTATGCGCGCGTGCTGCAGCCGCTGGTGCCGATCCCGCCGCAGCGCGTGGTGCTGCCGACGCCCGACAAGCAGAACGCGACGATGCTGGTGCGCCTGGGCGTGCCGCTGCAGGACAC
>NZ_JBFUCB010000882.1:0-1868 GCF_056405435.1 Rhizobacter sp. P1_G5
TTCCTACACCTCGACGGCTGTAAGTCCTACGTCCCTCGGTCGACAACGTTGACCGGCATCCGGCAAGATGCCCCCACTCTGAGGAGACCTGCATGGACCCGTTGTTGGCATTGCGCAATACCACTGGCATCCCCACTGGCACCCGAGACACCTCCCCCGCCGGCTCGAGCCGGCGCCCCACGCTCGTCGGCCTGCCCGGCCGCCCGGCGGCGTCGCTGCAGCCGCAGTTCATGCAGAACAAGCTGCCGCCCGAGACGGCCACGCTGGCCGAAGTGACGGCCGGGCTGCTGAAGGCGCGCGCCGAAGTCGCGCCCAAGTACTTCTACGACAGCCTGGGCTCGCACCTGTTCGAGGCGATCACCGAGCTGCCGGAGTACTACCCGACGCGCACCGAGGCCGCCATCTTCGACCTGCACGCCGGCGAAATGGCCGAGGCGATCGGCCGCGGCATGACGCTGATCGACCTGGGCGCCGGCAACTGCGCGAAGGCGGTGCGGCTGTTCCCCGAGTTCAGGCCGTCGCGCTATGTCGCGATCGACATCTCGGTCGATTTCCTGCGCGAGGCGCTGGCCGGCGTGCAGCGCGCGCACCCGGCACTGAACGTCACCGGCCTGGGCATGGATTTCGCCAATGCGCTGGTGCTGCCGAACGAGCTGCTGCGCGAACGGCCCGTGTTCTTCTACCCCGGCTCGAGCATCGGCAACTTCACGCCCGAGCAGGCGTCGCGGCTGCTGGCCAGTGCCCGCGAGCAGGCGCGCGGCGGCGGCATGCTGATCGGCGTCGACCTGGTGAAGCCGACCCATCTGCTGGAGTCGGCCTACGACGATGCACTGGGCGTCACCGCGGCGTTCAACCGCAACCTGCTGCCGCACCTGAACCGACGCATCGGCACCGACTTCGCGCTGCCCGACTGGCAGCACGTGGCGCGCTTCGACACCGGGCTGTCGCGCATCGAGATGCACCTGCAGGCCGTGCGCGAGCTCGACGTGCGCTGGCCCGGGCACTCCCGGCACTTCGCGGCCGGCGAGCGCATCCACACCGAGAGCTCGTACAAGTACACGGTGGCGAGCTTCGAGGCGCTGCTGCGCGAATCGGGCTTTCGCCAGATGCAGCACTGGACCGATCCGCAGGGCTGGTTCGCGGTGTTCTGGGCGCACGGCTGACGAACCGGGCCGAAGAGCTACGGCGCCGCGTCCGCCCGCAGGTTCAGCGAGCGCACGTAGGCGACGAGGTCGCGCATCTGTTCCTCGGTGAGCTCGGCGCCCCACGGCGGCATGAACGGCGATCGGCCCAGCGCCTGCCCGCCCAGCTTGACGATCAGCCCGAGGTACGCATCGTTCTTGTCGGTGGTGCGCAGGTTGGCCGGCCGCGGGTCGTACAGGCGGGCGGCACGGCCGTTGCCGTCGGCGTTGATGCCGTGGCAGGTGACACAGTAGTTCGCGAACACCAGCCCGCCGCGGAACACCGAGGCGTCGCGGCTGTCGCGCGGCAGCGGCTGGGCCTGCACGCCGCTGGCCCAGCTCAGCAGGCACGCGACGATCAGCGCGCCGATCCACAGGGCGCGGCTGTCGTGCGGCTTCACTTGCCGACCTCGATCACCATGCGCATGTCCGGGTGAACCGCGCACTCGACCTCCACCGTGCCGGGCTTGTCGAGCGTGACCGTCTTCGAGCCGCCCTGGCCGAACGAGCCGAGGTCGAAGCTCTTCGCGTCGGACAACGAGAACACGTTGTGCGCGAACGGATCCTCGTTGACGAACTTGACCGTGTCGCCGACCTTCACCTGGAGCTTCTTCACGGAGAACGCCTTGCCCTTCTGCGCCAGCACGTGCTCGGCGGCACCGGCCGGCAGGCCGGTGAAAAGGCAGG
>NZ_JBFUCB010000883.1:0-1868 GCF_056405435.1 Rhizobacter sp. P1_G5
CGCCAACGGCGTGGACTATTCCATCGACACCGATGGCGAGCTCGCCGTCGTCAAGATCCTGAACGACAAGTACCGCGGCATGGCGGTCACGATCGACTACCTGGTCGTCACCGCCGGCACGAAGCAGAGCGCGCTCGACGAACTGGGGCTGAGCTTCAAGACTGGCGCACTCGGCCAGGCGCCGTGGTCCTACTTGCAGGGTGCGAACCCGGCGCAGGCGCTCGGCTACAGCGGCCTGGCCTACGTCTGCGCGAAGGACTACGACCTGGGCGGCTCGGCGCAGGTCGAGAACCACACCTTCGAGATCCAGGGCGCTCTCGCGTACTCGCTCGGCAGCGCGGTGCCCGACGTGGACCCGAGCCGCGCGCTGCTGGATCTGCTGATGAACGGCCGCTACGGCGCCAACATCGCGAGCGATCGGCTCGATGGCATGCAGGACTGGTCGGACTATTGCGTCGCGGCGGGCCTGGTGATGTCGCCCGCACTGACCGAGCAGATCTCCGCGGCCGAGCTCGTGCAGCTGCTCGGACGGCTCACGAACACCGCGCCGGTGTGGAGCGCCGGCAAGCTCAAGATGATCCCCTACGGCGACAGCCCGGAAGCAGGGCTGGGCCGCACCTTCACGCCCAACGTGATGCCGGTCTACGACTTGACCGACGACCATTTCATTCCGAGCCCGGGCGAGCCGCCGGTGCAGCAGGAGCGCAAGAGCCCGGCCGACGCGAAGAACCACTTCCGGGTGCAGTACCGCAACCGGGCCAACAGCTACAACGTCGACGTGGCTGAGGCGAAAGACCAGGCGGACATTGATTTGCACGGGCTGCGCTCCGAGGCCATCGTGAAGGCCGACTGGATCACAGACGGCGCCGTCGCGCGCCTGGTCGCCCAGCTGCTGCTGCAGCGCTCGCTGTACATCCGCGCGACCTACACCTTCAAGCTACCGGTGAATTTCAGCTTGCTGGAGCCGATGGACGTCGTGACGCTGACCGACGAAGGCCTCGGGTTGGATCGGCATCCGGTGCGCATCACAGCGACCGACGAAGAGAACGACGACGGTGACCTGACCATCACGGCCGAGGACTTCCCTGCCGGCGTCGCCAGCGCGGCGATGTACCCGAGCGAGGTCAACGCCGGCTACCTGCACGACTACAACGCGGCGCCGGGGAACGTGGATGCGCCGGTGCTCTTCGAGGCGCCGGTGGGGTTGACGCAGACAGGGCTAGAGGTCTACGCGGCCGTGAAGGGCTCGAGCGCGAGCTGGGGCGGCTGCAACGTGTGGGTCAGCGTCGACGGGCTGAACTACCAGAAGGCCAGCACGCTGCACGGGCCGGCGCGCTCTGGGCGGCTGGGCACCTTCATCAGCGGCGACAGCGTGACGGTGAACACCAGCGGCCAGCTGATCAGCACCAGTGCGGCCGATGCTGCGGCGCTCGGCACGCTCTGCTACGTCGGCGGCACGGTGCCCGAGTACTTGGCCTTCCAGAGCGCGGCGCTGCTCGCGCCGGGGACCTATGCGCTGTCCGGCCTGGTGCGTGGCGCGCACGGCACGCCCAGCACCGGCCACCAGGTCGGCGATGCCTTCGTGCGCGTGGACAGCGCGATCGGCAAGAGCGGGCCGCTGGAACTGAGCTTCATCGGCAAGACGATCCACTTCAAGTTCACGAGCTTCAACATCTTCGGCGCGGCCGAGCAGAGCCTGGCCGAGGTGCAGGCCTACGACTACCGCGTGACCGGTGCGATGGCCGCACTGCCGCCGTCGGCGCCGACGGACGTGTCCGCGTCCTTCGAGCCGTTCGGTGTGCGGCTGAAGTGCGCGAAGAACGTCGAGCCGGACGTGGTTGGCTACGAGTGGCGTGTGAGCACAGGTC
>NZ_JBFUCB010000884.1:0-1863 GCF_056405435.1 Rhizobacter sp. P1_G5
GTCTCGCTCTGCGCGTTGTCGGCGTAGAACAGCGCCTGCTTCTGCGTGTTGTAGCGCACGAAGCCCTCGCCCAGCCATTGCGCGCCGAAGTAGCGGGTGTAGCCCAGCTCCAGCGTGTGCGCCTTGATCTCCCAGTTGTCCCAGAAGTAGCGGTACTCGGCGCGCAGCGCGGCGCGTTGCTCGCCCTGCCCGATGTCGCCGATGGCGCGCAGCTTCAGCGCGCGGCTCGAGCGGGTGCGCGGGTAGCGCTCCTGCACCAGGGTGCCGAACACCTGGGCCACGCGGTACGGGTTGCCGAGGTAGCCGTTGTCGGAGACCGCCTCGAGGTTCGCGCTCGCGAGCCAGCGCGGCGTCAGGATCTGCGTGACGCCCAGGCGATAGCGCCAGTGCTGCGCACGGTCGAACATGCCCTCGTAGCGCGAGCCGACCTGGTCGGCACCGCGCGTCGCGCCGAGGCTGATCGTCGTCATGCCGCCGAACACCTCCTGCGAGACGTCCAGGCTCACCGTGTTCGCCTTGTAGTCGGGCTCGTCGCTGGTGGTGCCCGAGATCGACACCTGCGCGTCGCGGTAGACGTAGTCGGCGCCGAGGCTGTATTCGGTGCGCTTTTCCTTGTAGGGGCTCGCGGTCGTCACGACGTCGATCGACGCATTGCTGACCGAGTCGATGAAGTACGAGCCGCTGATCGACAGCCGGTCGGCGACCTTCTTGCGGATCAGCAGCGCCGGGCCGTCGGCGCGCGTGCCGCCGCCGTCGAAGAAGTGGTACATCGCGTCGGCACGGTCTTCGGGCAGGTCGACGGCATAGGCCGCTCCTGCCGCCGCCACACCGCCGACCACCACGCCGAGCGCGCGGCCCGCGCGCATCAGGTGGTGCGGGCGGCGCGCCAGCGCACGGCGCAGGCGACGCACCCAGCAGGCGCTAGTTGCAACCACAGCCGCCCCCTTGCACGCCGGTGGCGCCGCGTCCGCTCTCGCGCACGTCGTAGATGTGCTCGCGGTGCTTGTCGGCGAGCGCGTCGCGCGACAGCCGCATGATCGGATCGGCCAGGCGCTCGCGCTCGTACGGCTTCACCCACGGCTCGGGCGCGGCACAGCCGGCCAGCAGCGAGGCCAGCGTCACGACAACGGCGAGTGCTCTGCGTTGGCAGCCCATGTTCATTCCTTCAGCAGGTCGCGGATCTGCTTGTCGTAGGTGTTCTCGTAGCCGTCCTGGTAGCCGCGGTGCAGGAAGCGCACGCGGCCGTCGCGGTCGATCAGCACCGTCGACGGCATGCTGTTCAGGTCGTACAGCTTGCTGACGTTCTTGTCGGTGTCGAACAGCACCGGGAACGTGACGCCCAGCTTGCCCGCGACGGTGGCGGCATTGCGCGCATCGTCGTCGACGTTGACGCCCAGCAGCACGAAGCCCGAGCCCTTGTACTTGTCGTACAGCGCGTTCAGCTTGGGCATCTCCTGGCGGCACGGCGCGCACCAGGTGGCCCAGAAGTTCACCAGCACGACCTGGCCGCGCTGCTCCTTCAGGCGCAGGTTCTTGCCCTCGAGGGTGCGCAGCGTGAAGTCGGGCGCCGGCGTCATCGGTGCAGCCGCCTGCACGGGCGCCACCACCAGGCCGGTGCTCAGCAGCAGCGCGGCCGCCGCCCGCAGGAATCTGGGCAGGAAACTGGCGAAAGGGGAGGAAGAGCTCATGAAGGGTTCTCGGTAGAGACTCAGAAGAAGAAGGTGATGCCGCCGGTCAGCTCGAGGTTCTGCGTGTTCTGGCGCTTGCCGAGCAGGTCGAGCGTGAAGATGTGGTCGCGCATGTCGACCTGCAGCGCCATCCAGTCCTTCAGGAACACGCGGGTGCCGAGCCCGACGTTGAAGG
>NZ_JBFUCB010000885.1:0-1860 GCF_056405435.1 Rhizobacter sp. P1_G5
GGCACCTCCAGCACGGCACGGACGAAACGATCGGTTCTGTCCTCATGCGTGATGGTGCAGAAATCGCTGCTCAGCTTTCCCATCGTCGCCTTCTGCTCCTCCGACAGGCTGGCGTACGGATCGGGCATGCGGAACGCGATGCTCGGAGAGCCCTCGTGGATGTTGTYGCAACTGCTGCACTTGAACGCGAAGATGGCTGCCATGGTGGTTGGGCTCAAGAAGTGATACGGAACCAGAAGGGTCAGGCTGCCGGAAGATCATCGACGCTCTTTGCGCCCCGGCTCTGCAGCAGCGACGCAAGCTCCTGGTACCGATGGGTCAAGGCCACGTCGAGCGGCGTGCGCCCGCCGTCCACCCACGCTTCCGCTGCGGCCGTCAGGCCGGCACCGCGGTCGATCAGCGCCATCGCGATCGGAATGGCATTCACGGCGCAGGCCCGATGCAGTGCTGTGAAGTCCGGATACCCGCGGGCTTCGATATCGGCCCCTCGCACCAGCAGGACCTCGACCAGTTGCAAGGCGACACTCGGCGATCGCTCGAACAATTCGATGGCCGTGTGCAGCGCCAGGCAACCCTGGTCGTTCCGTTGATCGGGGTTTGCACCCAGATCCAGCAGCACTTGAACCAGTTCGCACTTCTCGTAGAAAACAGCTTGCTCCAGCGCGTATTCGGATGAGACGGCATCCGGCGCATTCACCAGTTCAGGCTGCTGGCGAATGAACGCGATCACATCCGCCTCTGAACGATCGCGCAGCAGGTCGCCCCAGGATTCGATGGGCGGCACCGGCTGGGAGTCAGCTCGCCTGTTCATCGATGGCCCTTTCGTAGACCGCGAGATCGATGGCGGAGAAGCAGCAGAACACCACCTCTTCCAACTCGGGACACTGCGCAAGATGGCCGCGCACCGTGCGGACCGCGACCTGCGCCGCCAAGTCGATCGGATACCCGTAGATGCCGGTGCTGATGCTCGGGAATGCCAATGACCTGACACCTTTCGAGCCGGCGACTTCGAGCGACCTCCGGTAGCAGGACGCCAGCAGATCCGCCTCACCGTGCTCGCCACCCCGCCAGACCGGCCCGACGGTGTGGACGATGTACTTCGCCTTCAACCGGTAGCCCTTCGTCAGCTTCGCATCGCCCGTCTTGCAACCGGCCAGCAGCCGGCATTCATGAAGGAGGTCCGGACCGGCCGCGCGATGGATCGCGCCATCCACCCCACCGCCACCCAGCAACGACGAGTTCGCAGCATTGACGATCGCATCGACGGCAAGGGTCGTGATGTCGGCACGAACGGCGCGAAGCATGGCAGTCATGCCCGCCAGTCTACCGATCCGGTCGCGCCGGCACCGCCGTGCCATACACCGGCTTCAGCACCGGCCCGAACGCGAAGTCGACCATCATCCGCAGGTAGCCGTCCGGCTGGCGCGTCGACAGGCGGGTGCCGTCTGCCGCCGTCTCGTACTCGTAGATGCCGTGCTCCGTCTTCGGAAACACCGCCGTCGCGATCGGCCGCCCGGCCCCTCGCAGCACGGCGAGGCGGCGCGCCGTCTCCGCACTCGGCGCCTCGAGATCATCCTGCGCCAGGATCCACAACTGGGGCACCGTCACGGCAGCGATCGTCGCCATCGGGTCGAACAGCCACGGCGTTCCGGCGTTCAGGTGCTCCGCGAACACCGCCAACTCCTCCTTCGTCTTCAGCCCCAGCAGCAGGTGGCAGAAGTCGCCGCGCACGTCCTTGAACCACGGCTCGCCTGCGTAGCGCTGCCGCACGCGCGCGAACCGGTCGAACACCGCCGGCACCGGGCTCAAGGCCAGCGCACCGCAGGCATCCACCACCTCCATCGCACCGGCCATCGCCTG
>NZ_JBFUCB010000886.1:0-1859 GCF_056405435.1 Rhizobacter sp. P1_G5
AGCCAGGTGCCGAACGGCACGCCGAGGATGTTGGCGACGGTGAGGCCGGTGAACATGATCGCGATCGCCGAGGCCCGCTGCTGCGGCGGCACCAGGCCGGTCGCGACGACCGAGCCGACGCCGAAGAAGCTGCCGTGCGCCAGCGCCGTCAGCACGCGGGCCGCCATCAGCAGCTCGTAGGTCGGCGCCAGCGCGCAGCTCAGGTTGCCGAGCGTGAAGACCGCCATCAGCGCCAGCAGCAGCGTCTTGCGCGGCCAGTGCTGCGTCAGCGCGGTCAGCAGCGGTGCGCCGACGACGACGCCGAGCGCGTAGCCGGAGATCAGCAGCCCGCTGGCCGACACCGAGACGCCGAGATCGGTGCCCACGTCGAGCAGCAAGCCCATGATCACGAACTCGGTGACGCCGATGCCGAAGGCGCCGACGGTCAGCGCATAGAGCGCCAGCTTGGTGTTCTTCATGACTGTGAATTCAGATGCCGTTGAGTCGGGAATGATGAGTTCAAACGGTGTTGTGGACTAGACTGCCCGTTGGAAAAACACTTGTGAACCGATTTCATCAGCGGGGGTGGGCATGGCACGACTGGATGTGAACCGCTCGGGCGAGATGGAGGTGTTCGTGCGGGTCGTCGAGCTGGGCGGTTTCTCGGCGGCGGCGCGGGCGTTCCGGATGACGCCGTCGGCGGTCAGCAAGCTGGTCGGGCGGCTGGAGGCGCGGCTCGCGGTGCGGCTGCTCAACCGCTCGACGCGGCAGGTGCAGCTGACGCCCGAGGGCTGCGTGTTCTACGAGCGGGCAGTGCGCGTGCTGGCCGATCTGGAGGAGGCCGAGCGCGGTGCCGCCACCAACGATGCGCCGCGCGGCCGGCTGAGCGTGAACGTCAACGTGCCGTTCGGCGAGCATTTCCTGCTACCGCTGGTGCCGGCCTTCCTGGCGCAGCATCCCGAGGTCACGCTCGACCTGGTGCTGACCGACGAGGTGATCGACCTGCTGGAGCGCCGCACCGACGTAGCGGTGCGGGCCGGGCCGCTGAAGAGCTCGCAGCTGCTGGCGCGCAAGCTGGGCGAGACGCGCAAGCTGATCGTCGGCTCGCCGGCCTACTTGCAACAGCGCGGCACGCCGATCACGCCGGCCGATCTCGCGTCGCACAACCGGTTGGGCTTCACGTATGCCCGTGCGCTTGAGGGCTGGCCGCTGATGGAAGGTGGCAAGGTCGTGCAGGTGGCGTTGAACGGCAACGCGCGGGTCAGCGACGGCGAATCGCTGCGCCGGCTCGCGGTGGCGGGGCTCGGTCTCGTGCGGCTGGCCGCCTTCCAGGTGCGCGATGACATCGCCGCCGGGCGGCTGGTCGCGGTGCTGGAAGACTTCAACCCCGGCGACCTGGAAGAGTTCCACGCGGTGTTCGTCGGCCAGGGCGGGCACCTGCCGTCACGGGTGCGGGCGCTGCTGGATTTCCTGGTGGAGAACGTGCGGTTCGGCTAGATGAGCTGCTTCTGCGCGGGGATACTCGCTACCATGGTTCGCGTTGCGACAAGGAGCTGACATGGGACCCCTGGAACGCATTACACAGCGACCGGACGTGATGGGTGGCAAGGCCTGCATTCGTGGCATGCGTGTCACCGTCGGGATGGTCGTCGGTCAAGTCGGTGCCGGGCACAGCGTCGACGACATCCTGGCCGACTATCCCTATCTGGAGCGAGAAGACATCCTGCAGGCGCTGCGCTATGCCGCCTGGCGCGCCGATGAGCGCGAAGTCGAGGCAGGCGCGCTGCTGACGATCGACACGAAGCGCACCCGCTTGCGCCTGTTGCCGCTGCAAGTGAATCGGTGATCGGTTGCCGGCTCACGCCCGGCGCCAGATACTC
>NZ_JBFUCB010000887.1:0-1854 GCF_056405435.1 Rhizobacter sp. P1_G5
CTGCAGGAGCGCGTCGAGGCATTGCGCAGCCGCTACGGCGGCAGCGTCGTCGCGGCGCTCGGCCAGGCCGCGGGCCGCCAGGCCGGCGCGCTGACGCTGCGCGAGCGCGGGGCACCCGCCGAGGCCGAAACCGCCGCACCCGCTGACGCACCCTGAGGCCCCCGGACAGTGGCATCGAGGCCTTGCCCTAAGCCTCGCCTCATCCTGCTGCTGCGACAATTTGCGGATGCACCTTGGCCGCAACCGGGCTTTGTTCCCCCCCTCCTCCACCTCCTGGAACCCTCTGACGCTGGCCGTGCTGGCGAGCGTGTGGATCGCCACCCTCGCGAACTGGCCGCTGTGGCAGTCGCTGCGGGCGCTGCCCGAGATGCAGGGCCCGCGCGGCACGCTCTTCATCGTCGCGTTCGGCGTGATCGTCGCGTGCCTCACCAGCATCGTGCTGACGCTGCTGGCCTGGCGCTGGAGCATCAAGCCGGCGATCGGGCTCTTCCTGCTGGCGGCGGCCTTCGGTGCGCATTTCATGGGCACCTACAACGTCGTGATCGACAGCACGATGATGACCAACGTGCTGCAGACCGACATGCGCGAGACGCGCGACCTGCTGAGCCTGCGCATGGCGGCGAGCGTGCTCGTGATCGCGGTGCTGCCGCTCGCGTGGCTGTGGCGCCGGCCGCTGCAGGCGCCGGGCCTGTGGCGACAGGCCGGCCGCAACCTGCTGGGGCTGGTTGCGGCGCTGGTCGTGATGGTGGTCGTGGCAGGCGCCCTGTTCGCCGACCTCGCGTCGACGATGCGCACCCACAACACGCTGCGCTACAAGATCAATCCGCTGAACTCGTTCTATGCGCTCGGAATGCTGGTGCACGATGCCAACGCGCGGCCGGCCGGACCACCGGTCGCGATCGGCACTGACGTGGCGCTTGCGCCGCCCGCGCCCGGCGCGAAGCCGCTGCTGCTGGCGCTGATGGTCGGCGAGACGGCGCGCGCCGATCACTTCGCGCTGAACGGCTACGAGCGGGCCACCACGCCGGGCCTCGCGGCGCAGGGCGTCGTCAGCTTCAGCAACGTCACGTCGTGCGGCACCAGCACGGCCACCTCGCTGCCGTGCATGTTCTCGCACCTGGGCAAGCAGGCCTACGAATCGCGTGACCAGGACTACGAGAACGTGCTCGATGTGCTGCAGCGGGCCGGGCTGGCGGTGCTGTGGCTGGACAACCAGGCCGGCTGCAAGGGGTTGTGCGAGCGCGTGCCGCACGACGATGCGTACCGGCTCGCAGCCGGTGCCGCGCCGATGCCGGCCGGGCTGTGCGACGGCGGCGAGTGCCTGGACGAGGCCTTGCTGCACGGGCTCGACCAGCGGCTGGCCGCGCTGCCGGCCGATCGACGCGCCCGTGGCGTGGTGCTGGTGCTGCACCAGATGGGCAGCCACGGGCCGGCCTACTCGAAGCGCTCGCCGCCGGGCCGCAAGCCCTTCATGCCGGAGTGCACGACCAACGTTCTGCAGCAGTGCGAGCGGCAACAGCTGCTGAATGCCTACGACAACTCGATCGCCTACACCGACAGCGTGCTGGCGCAGGCGATAGCCTGGCTTGGCAAGCAGGCGGTGGCCTACGACCCGGCGCTGCTGTACCTGTCGGACCACGGCGAATCGCTCGGCGAGAACAACCTCTACCTGCACGGCCTGCCCTACGGCATCGCGCCGCGCGAGCAGAAGCACGTTCCGATGGTGGTGTGGCTGGCGCCGCAGACCGAGGCGGCGACCGGGATCGCGATGCAGTGTCTGCAGAAGCAGCGCGACGTGGCGTTGAGCCACGACAACCTGGTGCCGAGCGTGCTGGGGTTGATGCGGGCGAAGAC
>NZ_JBFUCB010000888.1:0-1848 GCF_056405435.1 Rhizobacter sp. P1_G5
GCAATCACGATGGCGATCATGAGCATCAAGGCAACGAGTGGGACCACCAGTGAGCTGCGCCTGCGCCGGACCGGCACCTGCGCGCGTGGACGCATCGACGGCTTTCCGATGGCCTGGCGAATGACGCGAACGGCTTGCGGCCTTCCGTCGGCCCCTTGTCCCGGCTCGTAGCTCAGCGATTCACCGACGGTAGGGAGAGAGCCGTCCTGAGGGAACGCGCTGATGTGGACGAACAACTCGCGTCCACCCCCCGTCGGCGCGATGAAGCCGAAGCCGCGCGCTTCGTTCCAGGTTCGCAGGATGCCTGTTTGCGGCATTGCTCAGACGAAGCCTCCGAAACGCGCCTTGTCAGACGTGGGGCGATGCCGACTGCTGGGTGGCGGAGAGAGTGGGATTCGAACCCACGGACAGTTGCCCGTCGCTGGTTTTCAAGACCAGTGCCTTAAACCGCTCGGCCATCTCTCCGCGGTCCCTTGGGAGGCCGGGATTGTAGTCCGGCCGGGGCCGTCAGCCCGGCTGCTGCGCCTGCTCGCAGTCCACCTGGACCACCTCCGCCACCTCGGCCGCATCCCCCAGCCGCACCGCCGTGAGCCGCCCGCCCCACACGCACCCGGTGTCCAGCGCCATCAGGTCCGGCCGGATCGTCAGCCCGAGCGTCGACCAGTGCCCGAACGCGATCGGCACCCCCGCCGTGCGGCGCTGCGGCGCATCGAACCACGCGAACAGCCCCGGCGGCGCGGCGTCCGCCGCCTCGGTGCTCGCCATGTCCAGCGTGCCGTCGGCGGCCACGAAGCGGATCCGCGTCAGCACGTTCACCGCGAAGCGCAGCCGGTCGGCGCCCTGCAGCGCCGCGTCCCAGCGCGCCGGCTCGTTGCCGTACATCACCTGCAGGAAACCCGGCAGGTCGTCGCCGCGCAGCCGCTGCTCCACCTCGCCGGCCAGCGCCAGCGTCGTCGCGAGGTCCCACTGCGGCACCACGCCGGCATGCACCATCAGCCAGCCGTGCGCGTGCACCGCCATCCGCTGGCGGCGCAGCCAGTCGATCAGCGCGCCGCGGTCCGGCGCGTCCAGGATCTCGCCCAGCGTGTCGCGCCGCCCCGGCTTGCGCACCCCGTGCGCCACCGCCAGCAGGTGCAGGTCGTGGTTGCCCAGCAGGCAGGTGGCCGACGACCCCAGCTGCTGCAGCCGCCGCAGCGTGCGCAGCGAGGCCGGGCCCCGGTTCACCAGGTCGCCCAGCAGGTACGCGTGGTCGCGCGAGGCAGAGAAGCCGATCTTCTCGAGCAGGCGCTCCAGCGGGTCGCAGCAGCCCTGCAGGTCACCGATCAGGTAGTTCATCGCCGGGATTCTGCCTGCCCACCCCGTCACGGCCCTGCCGGCGCCATCTGCTACCCTTGCGGCCTTCGTCGTTTTGCGCGTTCCGGGCCGGGCCCCGGCAGCGTGCTTCCATGGACATAGCGCTCCTCGCCTTCCTGATCATCCTCAACGGTCTGTTCGCCATGTCTGAAATGGCGCTCACCGCCAGTCGCAAGGCGCGCCTGCAGGTCATGGTGGAAACCGGCGACGAAGGCGCCCGCGCCGCGATGGACCTGCACGAGAACCCCACCAAGTTCCTGTCCACCGTGCAGATCGGCATCACCTCGATCGGCGTGCTCAACGGCATCGTCGGCGAGGCCGCCTTCTCCGAGCCGCTGGCCGCCTGGATCCATCTGACATTCAACATCCACGAGAAGGCCTCCGGCATCACCGCCACCGCCCTCGTGGTGATGTGCATCACCTTCCTCACGATCATCTTCGGCGAGCTGGTGCCCAAGCGGCTCGGGCAGATGTATCCCGAGAACGTGGCCCGCC
>NZ_JBFUCB010000889.1:0-1835 GCF_056405435.1 Rhizobacter sp. P1_G5
GGTCAACGCCGCCGAACGCCTGCGCGAGGCGCTCGCGAGCCGCGCCTACGAGCCGCAGATGCTGAACATCGGCTCGGCCACCGACGCCTACCAGCCGGTCGAGCGCAAGCTCGGCATCACCCGCTCGGTCATCGAGGTGCTGCACGGCTGCGACCACGCGTTCTCGATCGTCACCAAGTCGTCCGGCGTCGAGCGCGACCTCGACCTGATCGCGCCGATGGCAGCGCGCGGGCTGGCGGCGGTGTACGTGTCGGTGACCTCGCTCGATGCCGAGCTCTCGCGCATCCTCGAGCCGCGCGCCGCGTCGCCGCAGCGCCGGCTGCGCACGATCAAGACCTTGGCCGAGGCCGGCGTGCCGGTGGGGGTCAGCGTGTCGCCGGTGATCCCGTTCATCAACGAGCCCGAGATCGAGCGCATTGTCGAGGCGGCTGCCGAGGCCGGCGCGCGCTCGGCCTTCAGCATCATCCTGCGCCTGCCCTGGGAGGTGAACCCGCTGTTCCAGCAGTGGCTCGACCAGCACTTCYCCGAGCGCGCGGCCCGTGTGATGGCGCGCATCCGCGACATGCGCGGCGGCAAGGATTACGACGCCACGTTCAGCAAGCGCATGAAGGGCGAGGGCGTGTGGGCCGAGCTGATCTCGCAGCGCTTTCGCAAGGCCTGTGCGCGCCACGGCATGAACCGCGTGCGCACCGAGCTCGACCTGACGCTGTTCCGCAAGCCGCGGCTGCCGCCGGCGAACGGACAGGGCGAGTTGTTCTGACTCAGTCCTTCAGGTCGGGCTCGAAGAAGATCCAGCGGATCGACGGAAACGCGGTGCGCAACCCGGCTTCCACCCGGTTGATCGCCTCGATCAGCGCCACGTCCGACGGCTGCGGCGCCATGCGCGCCTTCACCGCGACCATCACGTCGTTGCCGAGCTGCTGCGTCAGCAGGTTGTAGATCTGCGCCACCTCGGGCTGCGCGGCGATGTGCTCGCGCATCGCGGCCAGCACCGTCGGCTCGGCGCTCTGGCCGACCAGCAGCGACTTGACCTGGGTGCCCACCAGGATCGCGACCACCACCAGCAGCACGCCGATGACGATCGAGCCGATGGCATCCCACATCGGGTTGCCGGTGAGCACGGCCAGGCCGATGAAGGCGAGCGCGGCGACCAGGCCGCCGAGGGCTGCGAGGTCTTCGCCGAGCACGACGATCAGCTCGCTCTGGCGCGAGCGGCGGAACCATTGCCACAGCGTCTGCGCACCGCGCTCCTTGTTGATCTCGCGCAGGCAGCCCCACAGCGAGACGCTCTCGGCGACGACGCCGAACGCGAGGATGGCCATCGCGACGCCGGCGTATTTCACCGGCTCGGTGTCGTGCAGCTTGTGCACGCCTTCGTAGATCGAGAACAGGCCGCCCATGCTGAACAGCATCAGCGCGACGATGAAGCTCCAGAAGTAGATCGCCTTGCCGTAGCCGAGCGGGTGGTCGGCGGTCGGCGCCTTCTTGGCTTCCTTCAGGCCCCAGATCAGCAGGCCCTGGTTGCCGCAATCGGCGTACGAGTGGATGGCCTCGGCCAGCATCGACGACGAACCGGTGAACACCGCGCCGACGGTCTTCGCGATCGCGATCGCGAAGTTGGCGCCGAGCGCGAAGAAGATGGATTTCAGGGAGTCGGAAGAGGCGGACACGGCTTCCCGTTCGGAGTCGTTGGAAGCGGGGACTTTAACTGCGTCGTTCTTTGTGGTTGTTGCGCATTGGTGCGGAAGGCGCGAGCGGGGAGTCTGGGGCTCGCCGTCGCGCCGGTCTTCGCCCCTGGCGGGGCGAAGACTCCCCTGCGCTGACTGGTTTCATGG
>NZ_JBFUCB010000890.1:0-1830 GCF_056405435.1 Rhizobacter sp. P1_G5
GCGCGTCACGCCCACGGTGAGGTGCGGCGAGAACAGTTCGGGAAACAGCGTGACGACGTCGAAGCGCATCAGCGGGGGGATCAGTAGTCCAGGCCCCAGTCGACGGTGATGCGGCGCTCGGCCAGGCTGACGTCGTCGACATAGGCGCCGACGAAGGGGATCAGCCGCTCCTCGGCCGGCGTCGCCGCGGCCAGCCGCAGCACGCTGTGCGGGCCGGTGTCGATCAGGCCGGCCACCGTGCCGAGGGTCTGGCCCTCGCGGTTCACGACCGTCATGCCGATCAGGTCGACCCAGTAGTACTCGTCCTTGCCGGCGGTCGGGAAGCTCGATCGGCCGACGAAGATGCGCGCACCGCGCAGGGCCTCGGCCCCGTTGCGGTCGGCGACGTCCTGCACCTGGGCCACGACGCCATCGCCGTGCTCCTTGACCTGCACGACCTTCAGCAAGGGCGGGAAGGCCGCTGCGGCGGTCGCCGGCAGCTTCACGCCTTGCGGCTCCGGCGGTTTCAGGAACCACCGGCGCGAAGAAAAGAGGGCCTGGGGATCTGCCGCGAAAGGCTGGACGCGGATCCAACCCTTCACGCCCCAGGCATCGAGAACCCTGCCGATCTCCACCGCATCCTCGGGCCACGCGGGATCAGACATCCCGGCAAGCCCCGGCGCGGTGGTCATCGACACGTTCTCGGCGGCACTCAGGCTGCTGCAGCAGCCGGCGTCGCGGCCTTGGCCTGCTCGACCAGGCGAGCCACCGTCGGCGACGGCTGGGCGCCGTGGGCAACCCAGTGCTCGATGCGGTCGAACGCGACGCGCAGCGGCTGCTCGCCACCGGACGCCACCGGGTTGTAGAAGCCGACGCGCTCGATGAAGCGGCCGTCACGGCGGACGCGCGAGTCAGCGACGACGATGTTGTAGAACGGACGCTTCTTGGCGCCACCACGTGCGAGTCGAATCACGACCATGTTGTTTCCTTGAGATTGTCGAAAACATCCACCGCACCAGGAGACACTCAGGGCAAGCAGATCGGAGGTCGGTGCCGTAGATACGCCAACCCTCCGGGTCGACCGTCACCGAAACCCGGCATTATAAACTCGCCAGATCACCCCGCCAGCCAATATGTCCGAGAGCCCCATCACGATTCGCGCCAGCACGGCCGCCGACCTCCCCGCCATCACCGCCGTCTACGGCTGGAACGTGCTGCACGGCACCGGCACCTTCGAGCTCGAGGCACCCGACCTCRCCGAGATGACCCGCCGCCGCGACGACGTGCTGTCCAAGGGCCTGCCGTGGCTGGTCGCCGAACGCCACGGCGAGGTGCTGGGCTACGCCTACGCGAACCATTTCCGCCCGCGCCGCGCCTACCGTTTCTGCCTCGAGGACTCGATCTACCTGTCGGATGCCGCCCGCGGCCAGGGCGCCGGCAAGCAGCTGCTGGCCGAGCTGATGGCGCAGTGCGAGGCGCTCGGCGCACGCCAGATGCTGGCGGTGATCGGCGATTCGGCCAATGCCGGATCGATCGGCGTGCACCGCAGCCTCGGCTTCGAGCACACCGGGCTGCTGAAGTCCGCCGGCTGGAAGTTCGAGCGCTGGCTCGATGTGGTGCTGATGCAGCGCGCGCTCGGCACCGGCGATGCCGTGCCGCCGGCGGCGGGCCAGTGACCATGGCGAAATCGAAGACGCTCGCGACCTGGATCGCGCTGGTCGGCGGCAGCCTCGGGCTGCACCGCTTCTACCTGCACGGCCCGCGCGACGTGTGGGCCTGGCTCTGGCCGGTGCCCACGCTGATCGGCGCCTATGGCGTGCTGCGCGTGATCCGCATCGGCCAGGACGACCC
>NZ_JBFUCB010000891.1:0-1822 GCF_056405435.1 Rhizobacter sp. P1_G5
CGACCGGCCCGACCAGGTCGCGGGTCAGCCGCTGCGTCGCCCAGCGGTACTGCGTCGCCTCGATCACGGCGGGTGCCACGGCGTTCTGCCGCTGCGGGTCGCGCTCGAAGACATCGTTGGCGAGCGCCAGGCTCTGCTCCGCATTGACCGCCGCGACGCTGCCGGCGCGCGAGGCCAGCATCGACAGCCAGGTGTCGTCGCGCTGCTGCTGCGCCGTGGCCATCGCCGCCCGTGCCAGCGCGGTCTGCCGCTGCGCGGAGGCCGCCTGCTGCCGCGCCTGGTTGCCGACCCGCATCGCGGCCTCGCTGGCCTGGACCGCGTCTTCGCTGACCCGCTGTGCCTCCAGCTGGGTGGCGGCCGCATTGCGGTAGGCCGCCTGGGCATCCGCATTCGCCTTGTCGAGCAGCGCAATGGCGGCCTTGTTCGCCCTGTCCTTCTCGCGCTCCGCGTCGCGCTGGGCGGCCGACGTCGCCAGCCACCCCAGCAGCGCCGCGACGAACAGCCCGAGCGCCGAGAACCCCGCCACGGTGGCCCAGCGCAGCCGCTTCGCGATGCGCCGGTTGGCATGCAGCTGGTGGGCCGTCGCCTGCTTCTCGATGAGCATGCGCGCCTCGGCCAGGTCGGCGCGCTCGCGCTCGACGGCGATGCGCTTCGCCTCCTCGTCGGCGCGCGCGTACTGCAGCGCCAGCTCGGCCGCATCGCTCGCATCGAGGAACTCGCGCTCCAGCGCCGTGATCGCGTCGCGGTCGAACTCCGCGTTCGCCTGCTCGAGCGCGAGCCCGCCGAGCAGGAAGGCCTTGTCGAAATCGCCCTCGCGCCATTTCTCGGCCTGCTTGCGCAGGAAGGCGCGGCGCTCCCGCTGCACGCGCTGCTCGGCGAACAGGTGGTCGAGCAGGTCCCAGTTGCGCAGCAGCGACTCGTGCGCCACCTCGGCCACGTCGTCCAGCGGATCGCCCGACGGCGCGGGCGTGATCCGCACCAGCCGCTCGCGCACGAACTTGTCGAGCACCGCATCGACGTTCGGCGCATCGGCCACGCCGTGCAGCACGCGCCGCGTGGCCCGGCTGCGGAACACGGTGGCGGCCTCGCCCGGGCGCGACAGCGCAAGGAACACCTTCTGCGCAGCCAGCTGCTGCTCGCGCGACAGCTCGTTCTCGTACACCCGCTGGGCGGCCTCGGCCATCGCCTGGCGCGGGCTGCCCACCTCGCGGTAGGCGTCGCGCGTGATCAGGTTGCCCTTGCGCCGCGCCCACAGCGAGGTCAGGCTGAACTGCAGCAGCGGCAGGCTGGCGTCCTCGCCGACCACGCTCTTGATCAGGTCATCGACCAGGCCGGCCTGGAACTTCAAACCCACCTGCTGCGCCGGCCGCTCGATCGCCTCGCGCAGCCGCGTCGCCTCCATCGAGTACACCGAGAACTCGGCCTCGCCGTAGCGGCGGTTCAGGTCGGGGTATTCGCGGGCGAGCTGCGGCTCGACATCCTTGCGCATCGTCGCGACGACGCGGTGCGCCGCGCCCGGTGCATCGACGAGCGCGCACAGCGCAGCGACGAAGGCGAGGTGCGCCGCCGAGGTCTGCTCGGTGCGCAGCGTCAGCGCCTCCTCGAACTGGTCGACGACCAGCAGCACCGGCTGCGCGAGCCGCGCCAGCATCGCCACCGCATGGGCCGGGTGGTGCAGCATCTGCTCGGCATGCGAGCCGAGCGACGCGTCATCGGGTTCGAGCGTTCCGGCCGCGGCCAGCAGCGCGCCGGCCAGCTGCCGCAGCGGGGCCACGCCCGGCGTGAGCGGCGGCGGGTAGACCCACGCCGCGCTGCCGTCCAC
>NZ_JBFUCB010000892.1:0-1819 GCF_056405435.1 Rhizobacter sp. P1_G5
CCGCATGGGCCTGCCGATCCGGCAGCTCGTGCTGGCCACCAACGAGAACCGCGTGCTCGACGAGTTCTTCCGCACCGGCACCTACCGAGTGCGCGCCGGCAGCGAGACCTTCGAGACCTCGAGCCCGTCGATGGACATCTCGAAGGCATCGAACTTCGAGCGCTTCGTGTTCGACCTGCTGGGCCGCGACGGCGAGCGCACCCGCGCGCTGTTCAAGACCGCGCTCGAGCAGCACGGCCGCTTCTCGATCACGCCGGACGAGTTCGCGCGCATCGCCGCCGACGGCTTCGTCTCGGGCCACAGCACGCATGCCGATCGGCTCGCGACGATCCGCCTCGCGTACGAACGCTTCGGCACGATGATCGACACGCACACGGCCGACGGATTGAAGGTCGCGCTGGAGCACCTCGACCCGGCGGTGCCGATGATCGTGCTCGAGACCGCGCTGCCGGCCAAGTTTGCCGACACCATCATCGAGGCGCTGAACCGCCAGCCGGCCCGGCCGCACCAGCTGAACGGCATCGAGGACCTGCCGAAGCGCTTCGAGGTGATGCCGGTCGATGCCGAGGCGGTCAAGCGCTACATTGCCCAACGCGTCACGGCCCACGTCTGAGCGCGCCATGAAAGTCATCGGCTTCAGCGGCTACTCGGGCTCCGGCAAGACCACGCTGGTCGAGCAGCTGATCCCGCTGCTGCGCGCGGCGGGCCAGCGCGTGTCGGTGGTCAAGCATGCGCACCACGATTTCGACATCGACCAGCCGGGCAAGGATTCATACCGCCACCGCCAGGCCGGCGCGTTCGAGATCGTGATCGCCTCCGACCGGCGCCTCGCCAAGATCCGCGAGTACGAGCAGCTGGCCGAGCCGACGGTGCACCAGCTGATCGCCGAGTTGGTCGAGTGCGACTGGGTGCTGGTCGAGGGCTTCAAGCATGCCGACCTGCCGAAGATCGAGGTCTGGCGCGCCGCCACCGGCAAGCAGGCCAACTACCCGACCGATCCGTTCATCGTCGCGATCGCGACCGACAGCGCCGACCGCCTGCCCGAGCCGACCTCGCGCCCGGTGCTCGACCTGAATGACCCTGCCGCAGCAGCCGCGTTCCTGCTCGCCGATGCTTCGCGCTATGACTACCAGTTCCCCGCCATCCCCTGATCGCGCCAAGGCAGCGCTGCTGTCGCTCGACGACGCACTGGCACGCCTGCTCGCCGCGGTGCAACCGCTGCCGGCCGGCGAGATCGAGACGCTGCCGACCTTCGACGCGCTCGGCCGCGTGCTGGCCGCCGACGTGCGCTCGCAGCTCGACGTGCCGCCGCTCGCGAACACCGCAATGGACGGCTACGCGCTGCGCAGCGCCGATGTGCCGGCCGCCGGCACGCTGCTGCCGGTCAGCCAGCGCATCACCGCCGGCCGCGTGCCGGGCGAGCTGCAGCCCGGCACCGCGGCGCGCATCTTCACCGGCGCGCCGATCCCGCCCGGCGCCGATGCCGTCGTGATGCAGGAGCAGTGCGAGGCGCTCGGCGACCAGGTGCGCATCAACGAAGTGCCGAGGCCCGGCCAGTGGGTGCGCCGCCGCGGCGAGGACGTGCAGGAGGGCAGTACCGTGCTGACGCAAGGCCTGCGCCTGACGCCGCAGGCGCTCGGGATGGCGGCCTCGGTCGGGGCGGCGACGCTGCCGGTGATGCGCCGGCCGCGCGTCGCGCTGTTCTCCACCGGCGACGAGCTGGTGATGCCGGGCGAGCCGCTGCGCCCCGGCGCGATCTACAACTCCAATCGCTACACGCTGCGCGCGCTGATCCAGGCGCTGGGCGGCGAGGTGACCG
>NZ_JBFUCB010000893.1:0-1817 GCF_056405435.1 Rhizobacter sp. P1_G5
GTGCAGCCCCGAATCGATCGCGTCCAGCCCGAGCAGGTCGCCCGGCAACGCGAAGCCGGTCACGCGCCCGCGCTGYGGCGGCGCACCGACACAGGTCTTGAAGGCGCCGCTGCGCACCGCATACAGCGACGCAAAGGTCTCGTCCTCCAGGAACAGCGTGTCCCCCGCAGCCACCGCCCGAACGCTGCCGGCCACGATGGCGTCGATGTCGTCGCGCACCACCGGCAGGCACAGGTGGCGCCGCTCGCACAGCATGCAGTCAGGCTCGGCGGGCAGCGCAGGCAAATGGCTCATCGAAGACATGGCACGACGCGCCGCAGCGCTCCATCGGGTTGAATGGCTCGACGGCATTGTGGAAGGCCGCCCGCAGCCGCCAGTTGATCCAACGCAAGCCGCCGCGGCGCGGCGCGCGCGACAGTGCCGCCATGAATGCCGCACACCCCTCCCCCGCGCTCGACGACGACCTGCTGCGCCGCTTCGACGTGCCCGGCCCGCGCTACACCTCGTACCCGACGGCCGACCGTTTCGGCGAGGCCTTCGACGCACAGCAGTACCAGCGGATGCTGGTGGCCCGCAACGGCAGCACCGCGCCCCTGTCGATCTACGTGCACATCCCGTTCTGCGAATCGGTCTGCTACTACTGCGCCTGCAACAAGGTGATCACGCGGCACCATGAGCGCGCCGTCGAGTACCTCGACGCGCTGGCCACCGAGATCGAACTGCACGTCACCGCGCTCGGCACCGGGCTGCCGGTGTCGCAGCTGCACCTCGGCGGCGGCTCGCCGACCTTCCTGAGCGATGCCGAACTCACGCGGCTGATGTCGACGCTGCGCGGCGCGTTCCGCCTGCTGCCCGACGCCGAGGTCTCGATCGAGGTCGACCCGCGCACCGTCACGCCGCAGCGCCTGGCGCACTTCCGCTCGCTCGGCTTCAACCGCATCAGCTTCGGCGTGCAGGACATCCAGCCCGACGTGCAGCAGGCCGTGCACCGCGTGCAGCCGTTCGAGGACGTGCGCGTGCTGGTCGCCGCCGCGCGCGTGCAGGGCTACGAATCGATCAACGTCGACCTGATCTACGGCCTGCCGAAACAGACGCCGCAGAGCCTCGCCGAGACCGTGTCGCGGATCGCCGAGTTGCGCCCCGACCGCGTCGCGCTGTACGGCTACGCGCACCTGCCGGAGCGCTTCAAGCCGCAGCGGCGCATCGTCACGGCCGAGCTGCCGAGCGGCGCCGATCGCGTGGCGATGCTGCGCGGCGCGATCCGCGGCTTCCTCGCCGCCGGCTATGAAGACATCGGCATGGACCACTTCGCGCTGCCCGGCGACGCCCTCGCCCGCGCGCGCCGCGCCGGCCGGCTGCACCGCAACTTCCAGGGCTACAGCACGCAGCCCGATTGCGACCTGATCGGCCTCGGCGTCTCGGCGATCGGCCGCATGGGCACGAGCTACAGCCAGAACGCGAAGACCCTGCCCGAGTACTACGAGGCGCTCGCGCAGCGCCGCTTCCCGGTGGTGCGCGGCCTGGCGCTCGACAGCGACGACCTGCTGCGCCGCGACGTGATCATGGCGCTGATGTGCCAGGGCCGCGCCGACCTCACGACGCTCGGCCATGCCCACGACGTCGACGGCGCGGCGTACTTCGCGCCCGAGCTGGCGTCGTTGCAGGTGTTCGTGGCCGACGGCCTGGTCGAGATCGACGGCGGCAACGGCGCGACCKTGCAGGTCACGCCGCGCGGCTGGCTGCTGGTGCGCGCGATCGCGATGGTGTTCGACCGCCACCTGCAGGCCGCACGCGCCCGGGTGCGCGAAGGCAAGCAC
>NZ_JBFUCB010000894.1:0-1808 GCF_056405435.1 Rhizobacter sp. P1_G5
GGTGTATGCGACGGTGGAGATGCTGTTCGATGAGCCGCTCGATGCGACGGCGGTGGCTCGCACGGTGGCGGGGATGATCGCGAGTCATCTGGAACGGGTGAAGCCGCTGGAGTTGCCCAGCGCAACGACCACGCGCCGACGCAGGCGCTGAACCCCCGAGCGCGGCTCTGTGCGCAAGGACACCGACGCGCCCCCACCGATCGGCTACGGTTGACTCGGCTCGCGCGTGACTGCACGCGACAAGGGGGGCCTGATGAACAACGACGACGAACCGCAACGGGCGCGCACTGACGCCGACAGCTCAAGCCACGCCTGGGCGCGCCGCAGCCCGTCCATCGAGGACCAGCAGCTGACCAGCGCCACCGTGCACTGGCTGGATGCGTTGCCCCACGGCGTGCGGCCCGTGCACCTGCCCGACGACTTCCCGCGCATCGCCAACGCCTTGTGCAGGCTCTGGCCGACCACGCCGGCGCTCGACCTCTACTTCGAGGAGAAGGAATTCAGCCTGCGCGAGGACCGCCGCGGGTTCCCGGCGCTCATCAAGGAGGAGTTGCTGGCACTGCACGTCCACTCGCTGCACACCCGACCGCTGCCCTACGAAGTGCGGGCGCCGCAGAGATCCTCGTTGCTCGGCTGACCCGCATGCGCGCCCTGCGGCGCCCTATGAAGCGCGGGCACTCTGCCGCGCGTCGCCGCTCGACCCGGCGCGCTCCGGCAGCAGGCTGGCCAGGCCGGCACGAAACGCGTCCAGCGCCAGTGGCTTGGTCCAGTAGTCGAGCGCGCCCAGCTCCAGTGCCGTGGCCACGTCCGCCGGCGTCGTGTTGGCCGACACCGCCACCACCCGCAATGCCGCCGTGGCCGGATCGTCGCGCAGGGCGGACAGCAACTCCAAGCCGGACAGGTCCGGCAACTGCATGTCCAGCAGGATCAGGTCGGGCTGCCGGCTGCGCGCCAGCGCCAGCCCGTCGCGGCCGTTCACCGCCTGCAGCAGTTGAATGCCCTCGCAGCGCGTCAGCAACTGCGCCACGAGCAGCTGGTTGACCGGTTCGTCCTCGATGTAGAGCACCAGCGCCCCRCCCTTCGTTGACGACACGGGCTCGGGCACCGCCAGCGGCTTCGGCGCCTCGGCAGCGACCTGGCCCGCCGCGAGGACGCAGGACGGCAGGACCACCCGCGCCCGCGTGCCGGATTCGGGGCTGCTCTCCACCTCGAGCCGGCCGTTCATCAGGTGCACCAGCTGGCGCGCGAGCGTCAGCCCGATGCCCGAACCTTCGACTGCCTGCCCTTCGCGGCCCAGCCGGTTGAAGGGCTCGAACAGGTGCGACAGGTGCTCCGGCGTCATGCCGATGCCGTTGTCCACCACGTCGAGGCAGACCTCGCTGCCGGCCTGCGTCACGTCGATCCTCACCTGTCCGCCGGGCCGGTTGTATTTGCAGGCATTGCTCAGCAGGTTCAGCAGCACCTGCAGCAGCCGCCGCGGGTCGGCGACGGCACCGATGCCGACCCGCGACACCGCGCGCTCCGAGAGCTCCAGCCCGCTCGTCCTGGCGAGCGGCTGCGTGAGCGCGACGGCCTCGTCCAGCACTGCCGAGATGTCGCCGCAGACGTTGACGACCTCGATGCGCCCCGCCTCGACGCGCGAGATGTCCATCACGTCGTTGACGAGGCCGAGCAGGTGCCAGCCGGCATGCGTGATCAGCCGCACCCRCTCGGCCTGCGGCGGCGACAACACCTCGGCCGGGTCGGTGGCCAACAGTTGCGCAAAGCCCAGCATCGCGTTCAGCGGCGTGCGCAGTTCATGGCTCATG
>NZ_JBFUCB010000895.1:0-1800 GCF_056405435.1 Rhizobacter sp. P1_G5
GACCGGCGCCGACGCGGCCCCGGCCGGGGCGATCACGACGACCGGCGGCGAGGCCGGTTGCACCGTGGTGACGCAGCCTTGCAGCAGCAGGCCGGACAGCACCAGCGACAGGCCCGCAGGCGCGCCGGATCTCGACAGGATCAGGGAGTCATCTTTCACGTCAACGGTGTCCTTGTGGGAAGCGACTGGAGGGGCCGGGGGCGGTCGTCGGATGGAGGCCGCGTGGAAACAAAGTGTAGAGCGTCGCGCCGGGCGTCCACCCCGTGGAACGCCGAGCTAGACTCCGTCGCGCTTTGCAGGTTCCGTGCCTCGACCGATCGGAAACCCGCAGGCCGGCGAACCCGGCGCCGGATGTGCATTCCTCACGCTTCATGACCACCCACCTCCTGTACCTGCACGGATTCCGTTCGTCGCCGCAGTCGACCAAGGCGCGCCAGGTCGAGGCCTGGGTGAAGCGCCACGCACCGCGCGTCAACTGGTGGTGCCCGCAGCTGCCGGCGTCGCCGCAGGAGGCGATCGAGGGCCTGCAGGCCGAGCTGGCGGGCTGGCCGCACGACCGCATGGCGATCATCGGCAGCTCGCTCGGCGGCTTCTACGCCACGGTGCTGGCCGAGCAGCTCGGCTGCCCGGCCGTGCTGCTGAACCCGGCCGTCGACCCGGCCCGCGACCTGGCCGGCCACATCGGCGAGACGACCGCCTGGCACAGCGAGGAGCGCTTCTTCTTCGTGCCGGCCTACGTCGAGCAGCTGCGCGCGATGGCGCCGGGCGCGCTGGCGAAACCGTCGCGCTACTTCGCGGTGATCGCCACCGGCGACGAGGTGCTCGACTGGCGCGAGATGAGCGAGCGCTACCGCGGCGCCCACCTGCGCATCGTCGAAGGCAGCGACCATGCGCTCAGCGGGTTCGACGAACACCTGCCCCACCTGATGCATTTCCTGCAGCTYGGCGCCTCGCCCTGACCGGGATCGGCCGAGCTTTCCGCGACAATCCCACCCATGTATGCACTGTTCGATGACGCCGGCAAGTTTCTCGCCGGCCGCGTGATGACCGAAGCCGACAGCTCGATGCAGATCGAGCTCGATTCGGGCAAGCGCGTGAAGGTGAAGGCAGCCAACGTGTTGCTGAAGTTCGAGAAGCCGCTGCCGGCCGAGCTGATCGCCGAGGGCCAGCGGCTCGCCCGCGAGATCGACCTCGACCTGGCCTGGGAATTCGCGCCCGACGCCGAGTTCGGCTTCGCCGACCTGGCGCGCGACTACTTCGACAGCAAGGCCGGCGTCGAGAAGCAGGCCGCCGCGTTGTTCCGGCTGTTCGAGGCGCCGCACTACTTCCGCCGCCTCGGCAAGGGCCAGTTCAAGAAGGCGCCGGAAGAGATCGTGAAGGCCGCGCTGCTCGGCATCGAGCGCAAGAAGCAGCTGGCCGCGCAGATCGAGGGCTGGGCCGCCGAGCTGGTGGCCGGCCAGTGCCCGGCGCCGGTGCGCGAGCAGCTCTACAAGATCCTGTTCCGCCCCGACAAGAACGCCGCCGAATACAAGGCCGTCGTCGAGGCCTCGCGCCGCGCACAGAAGGCGCCGCTCGACCTGCTGACCGCTGCCGGCGCGATCGACTCGCCGTACCAGTTCCACTGGCGGCGTTTCCTGTTCGAGAACTTCCCGAAGGGCACCGCCTTCCCGCCGCTGTCGGCCCCGGCCATCAAGGACGACCTGCCGGTCGCGGCCGTGCAGGCGTTCTCGATCGACGATTCGCAGACCACCGAGATCGACGACGCGCTGTCGGTGCAGGGCCTGGGCAGCGGCACCGTGG
>NZ_JBFUCB010000896.1:0-1799 GCF_056405435.1 Rhizobacter sp. P1_G5
GACTGGCCTTGATCGAGAAGGCCGAGGCCCATCTCGCGGAGGCGACACGCGCCGCTCAAGCCGAGTACCGCGGCTTGGCCGGCGACGCCCAGCGCCTGACCGAGCGCGTTCAACGCTACCAATCGTCGGTCGTGCTTGCGGCACAGCAACGCACCGCTGCCGCGCTGGCCGGATACCGCTCGAACCAGGTGACGCTGGCGTTGCTGTTCGAGGCACGCCACATGGAGGTCGAGGCCCGGCGAAAGCTGCTCTCGCTGCAGCGCGAGCTCGCGAAGACCCAGGCGCAGCTGGCTTACAAACCCCTCGTCAACGGAGGCGCTCGATGAAGCGTGCTCAAGCCATTGCGCTGTCGGTGCTGGGCGCAGCAGTCCTCGCCGCCGCCGGCTTCTACGCCGGCCGGCACACGAGCGGTGCTGCGGACATGCCGATGGGCGCCGCCCCGGCCGCTTCCAGTCCCGAGGGACGGAAGGTGCTGTACTGGCACGATCCCATGGTCCCGGGCCAACGGTTCGACCAGCCCGGCAAGTCACCGTTCATGGACATGCAGCTCGTGCCTGTCTACGCCGACGAGGCCGGCGACTCCGGCGTCAAGGTCAGTCCGACGGTGCAGCAGAACCTCGGCATCCGGGTCGCGACAGCGCGGAAGGCCCCGGTGTCGTCGTCGTTCGATGCCGTCGGTACGGTGCAGTTCGACGAGCGCCTCGCCGTGGCCGTCCAGACGCGCGTGGCCGGCTTCATCGAGCATCTTGCCGTGCGTGCGCCCATGGAGCGGGTCCGCCAGGGCCAGGTGCTGGCGACCGTGTTCGCCCCCGAGTGGCTCGGGCCGCAGAACGAATGGCTCGCGCTGAAGCGCGCCGGCGTGTCGGAAGACCTCGTGAACGCCGCTCGAGAACGCATGCGCGCCATGTCCATCYCCGACGGGCTCATCCGCCAGAGCGAATCGGCAGGGACGGCGCAAGCACGCTTCCCGCTCAGCGCACCGGTCAGCGGCGTCATCGCAGAGCTCGGGGTGCGTGAAGGCGCGGCCGTTGCTCCGGGCACGACGCTGTTCCGGATCGACGGCCTCGAGAAGGTGTGGGCCGTTGCAGAGGTGCCCGAGGCCCAGGCGATCCGCCTGGCACGCGGCCAGAAGGTCAAGGCGGTTCTGCAAGCCGATGCATCGCTCGCATTCGAAGGCGAGCTGAAGGAAATCCTGCCGCAGGTGAGCTCGAGCACGCGCACGCTGCAGGCTCGCTTCGAGGTCGACAACAAGGACGCAAAGCTGACGCCGGGGATGCTGCTGCGCCTGCAGGTCATCGGCCCCGGCTCGYCTCGGCTGGTGGTGCCGTCGGAGGCCGTCATCCGCACCGGCAGGCGCGCCATCGTCCTGGTGCGCAGGGAGAACGGCTCCTTCGAGAGCCGCGACGTCGTCCTCGGCCTCGAGGTGGGCGACGACATCGAGGTCACGCAGGGGCTCACGGAAGGTGAGCAGGTCGTGGCCAGCGGCCAGTTCCTCATCGACTCCGAGGCTCGGCTGCGTTCGGTCACGGGCAGCATGAGCGCGCCGGGGGGTGCGAAGTGATTGCCGCACTCATCCGCTGGTCGGTCGGGAACAGATTCCTGGTGCTCCTGGCGACGGTGTTCCTGATCGCAGCCGGTGTCTGGGCTGTCAGGGCCACCCCGGTCGACGCGATTCCGGATCTCTCGGACACGCAGGTCATCGTGCGGACGACCTACCCGGGCAAGCCGCCGCAGGTCGTCGAGGACCTGGTGACGTACCCATTGACGACCACGATGCTCGGTGTCCCGGGGGCGAATAC
>NZ_JBFUCB010000897.1:0-1797 GCF_056405435.1 Rhizobacter sp. P1_G5
GCACGCGGCCGGCACGCTCGACGACGGCATCGCGCTGCGCCAGGACTGGCCGCGCTGTGCCGCCGTGCTGCACAACAAGGCGCAGGCGGCCCGGCACCTGCACGCGTTGACGCGCACGCTGCCGCTGGATTTCTTCGTGATGTATTCGGCCGCCGGCCTGCTGCTCGGTGCGCCGGGGCAGTGCGCCTATGCGGCGGCCAATGCCGAGCTCGATGCGCTGGCGCACCTGCGCCGCGCGCAGGGCCTGCCGGCGCTGAGCGTGGCCTGGGGCGTGTGGGGCCAGGGCGGCATGGCGACGCAGCTCGCCGCGGGCGGCCACGATCCGTGGCGCGAGCGCGGGCTGGCGCCGATCGATCCGGCGCACGGCCTCGAGCAGCTGGCGCAGCTGCTGCGCGAGGGCGCGGTGCATGCCGCGGTGCTGCCGATCGACTGGCAGCGCTTCATCGCGACGCTGCCGGCCGGCGTGGACCCGGCCTTCTTCGACGACGTGGTGCCGCGTGCGACGGCACCTGCCGCGCCCGCCGCCGGGCCGCAAGCGGCGCCCGCCACCGTGCTGTCGCGCCTGCAGGCGATGCCGGCCGGCCAGCGCGCCGCGGCGCTCGCGGCCCACCTGGTCGAGCGGGCGTTGCACGTGCTGGGCCTGGACGCCGGCACGCCGGTCGACCCGAAGACGCCGCTGAAAGACCTGGGCCTCGATTCGCTGATGGCGGTGGAGCTGCGCAATGCGCTGACCCGTTCGATCGGCCGCCCGCTGTCGGCGACGCTGCTGTTCGACTATCCGACGCTCGCTGCGCTGACCGCGCACCTGATGCGCCTGCTCGGCCTCGACGAGCCGGTGCCTGCCGAGGCCGCGGCCATCGACACCGCGGCCGATGCGCTGCACGATCTGAGCGACGAAGAAGCCGAAGCCCTGCTGCTGCAAGAACTGGGGAGTTCCCGATGACCGAACCGCGCGATGAAGCGCTGAGCCCCGTCAAACGCGCGCTGCTCGAGATCCGCGAGCTGAAGGCCGAGCTCGCGCGCTCGAACGCCGCGTTGCACGAGCCGATCGCGATCGTCGGCATGGCGATGCGGCTGCCGGGCGGCGTGGTCGATGCGGCCGGTTTTGCCGAGCTGCTGTGGTCGGGCACCGATGCGATCGGCGCCATCCCCGCCGAGCGCTGGAACCTCGACGCGCTGTACGACGCCGATGCCGATGCGCCCGGCAAGATGACGACGCGCTTCGGCGGCTTCGTCGACGGCGTCGACCGCTTCGACGCCGAGTTCTTCGGCATCTCGCCGCGCGAGGCCGCCAGCATGGACCCGCAGCAGCGGCTGCTGCTCGAGGTGGCCTGGGAGKCGCTGGAAGACGCCGGCCATGCGCCGGGCGAACTCGCCGCCACGCCGGCCGGCGCACGCACCGGCGTGTACCTCGGCATCAGCAACAACGACTACGGCCGCGCGCTGTACCGGCACCCCGAGTTGATCGATCCGTACTTCGCGACCGGCAATGCGGCCAGCGTCGCGTCGGGGCGGCTGTCGTACTTCCTCGGCGTGCACGGGCCGGCGGTCGCGGTCGACACCGCCTGCTCGTCGTCGCTGGTCGCGCTGCACCAGGCCTGCCAGGGGCTGCGGCTGAACGAGTGCGAGATCGCGCTGGCCGGCGCGGTCAACCTGATCCTGACGCCCGAGATGAACATCAACTTCTCGAAGGCCCGGATGATGGCGCCGGACGGGCGCTGCAAGACCTTCGATGCCGCGGCCGACGGCTACGTGCGCGGCGAGGGCTGCGCGATGCTGGTGCTGAAGCGCCTGGCC
>NZ_JBFUCB010000898.1:0-1793 GCF_056405435.1 Rhizobacter sp. P1_G5
CACCTGAACACCACGCAGAACTTCAACGTGATGCGGGTGGAGGGCACGCCGCACTCGTGGGGCGACGCGCAGTACGCCTGGGACCAGGGCCGCATGAACACCTGGACCACCTACAAGAAGAACCATGCGATGGGTTACTACACGCAGGACGACCTGCCCTTCCAGTACGCGCTGGCGAATGCGTTCACGTTGTGCGATGCCTACCACTGCAGCTCGCAGACCGGCACCAACACCAACCGCCTGTTCGCGTGGACCGGCACCAACGACGGCCTGGCGCTCGGCAACGGCCCTGCCACGTACAACGACTACGACTGGTTCGACGCCAACCCCGGCAATGACGGCGGCTACACCTGGACGACCTATCCCGAGCGTCTCGAGCGTGCCGGCATCACCTGGCAGGTCTACGAGAACATGGACGACAACTTCACCGACAACTGCCTGGCCGGATTCCATTCCTTCCGCGACGCGTACTACCAGCGCCCCGGCTACTCGGAAGCGCTGCGCCAGCGCGGCGTCGGCACGCGCGACCTCGACAAGCTGAAGGAAGACGTGCTCGCCGGCAAGCTGCCGCAGGTCAGCTTCATCGTCGCGACGGCAGAAGGGTCGGAGCACCCCGGGCCGTCGAGCCCGGCCCAGGGCGCCGACTACACCGCCAAGGTGCTGGATGCGCTGACCGCCGACCCCGCGGTCTGGAGCAAGACCGTGCTGTTCCTGAACTTCGACGAGAACGACGGCTTCTTCGACCACGTGCCGCCGCCGGCACCGCCCTCGTACGCCAGCTGGGATGCCGATCCGGCGAAGGCGGTGCTGGCGGGCGCGAGCACGGTGGACACCGCGGCCGAGTACCACGAGCACCTGAAGGCGTACCACACGGCGGCCTACGAGCCCTCGCTGCTGCACCGGCCGTACGGCCTCGGGCCGCGCGTGCCGATGTACGTGATCTCGCCGTGGAGCAAGGGCGGCTGGGTCAACTCGCAGGTGTTCGACCACACCTCGCCGCTGCAGTTCATCGAGCAGCGCTTCGGCGTGAAGGAGCCCAACATCTCGGCCTGGCGCCGTGCGGTGTGCGGCGACATGACGTCGGCCTTCAACTTCGCCGACCCGAACAACGCCGAGTTCTTCAGGAACCTGCCGGCGACCACCGCGTTGGCGGACCGTGCACGCGCGCTGCCCCAGCGCACCGTGCCCACGCTGCCGAACGAGGCCGCGATGCCGGTGCAGGCCAAGGGCACCCGCCCGTCGCGCGCACTGCCGTACGAGTTGCACGTCAGTGCGGTCTGCACCCCGGCCTCGCAGCAGGTCACGCTGATCTTCTCGAACACCGGCCGCGCGGCAGCGGTCTTCCACGTCTACGATCGCCTGCACCTGGATGCCGTCCCCCGGCGCTACACCGTCGAGGCCGGCAAGCAGCTGCGGGGCAACTGGGCCCTGGCAGCGGACCTGGGCGTCTACGACCTCTGGGTGCTCGGGCCGGCCGGACTGCATCGCCATTTCACCGGCAACGCCAGCACGCTCGCCGTGGCGAGCCGGCCTAATCCGGAGATCCAGGTCTGCTACGACGTCGCCAACAGCGACCTGGTGCTGAAGCTGCACAACACCGGCACGGCGGACTGCACCTTCAGCGTGCGGGCCAATGCGTATTTCGACGCCACGGTGCAGACGGTGGCGGTCGGCCCGGGCGGCGAACAGACGCTGGCGTGGGCGCTGAAGGACAGCGGCAACTGGTACGACTTCAGCGTCGGCGTGCCGGCGCTGCCGGGCTACAGCCGCCGCTTCGCCGGGCGCCTGGAAAC
>NZ_JBFUCB010000899.1:0-1787 GCF_056405435.1 Rhizobacter sp. P1_G5
CAGAAGCTCTGCATCACCAGGTCGGCGCTGAAGCCCAGGCAGGCCAGGTCCTTCAGCTCGTCGCGCGTCATCGGGCCGGTCGTGTCCTGCGAGCCGACGCTGGTCATGCGCGGTTCGCAGTACGTGCCCGGGCGCACGCCCTGCTGCTGGCCGTTGACCACCGGCAGGCCGCAGGCCTTGCCGACCATCTTCTGCGCCAGCGAGTAGCCCTTCTTCGTGTCGACCGGGCTCTGCGGCAGGCGGAACAGCGTCGACGGGGCCAGGCCCAGCGCCTCGCGCGCCTTCGCGGTCAGCCCGCGGCCGACGATCAGCGGGATGCGGCCGCCGGCACGCACCTCGTCGAACAGCACGTCGCTCTTGACCTTGAACTCGGAGATCACCTGGCCGTTCTTCAGCGCCTTGCCTTCATACGGGCGCAGCTCGACCACGTCGCCCATCGCCATCTGGCTCACGTCGAGCTCGATCGGCAGCGCGCCGGCGTCTTCCATCGTGTTGTAGAAGATCGGGGCGATCTTGTTGCCCAGGCACACGCCGCCGAAGCGCTTGTTCGGCACGTAGGGAATGTCTTCGCCGGTGAACCACAGCACCGAGTTGGTCGCCGACTTGCGGCTGGAGCCGGTGCCGACCACGTCGCCCACATASGCCACMAGGTKGCCCTTGGCGCGCAGGTCCTCGATGAACTTGATCGGGCCGCGCTTGCCGTCTTCCTCGGGCGTGATGCCGGGGCGTGCGTTCTTCAGCATCGCCAGCGCATGCAGAGGGATGTCGGGGCGGCTCCACGCGTCGGGCGCCGGCGACAGGTCGTCGGTGTTGGTCTCGCCGCCGACCTTGAAGATGCTGACGGTGATCGAGGCCGGCACTTCCGGGCGCGACGTGAACCACTCGGCATCGGCCCAGCTCTGCAGCACCGCGCGGGCGTGGTCGTTGCCCTTGTCGGCCTTGGTCTTCACGTCGTGGAACTGGTCGAACATCAGCAAGGTGCCCTTCAGGCCCTTGGCGGCGACGGCGCCGACCGCGGCGTCATCAAGCAGGTCGATCAGCGGGCTGATGTTGTAGCCGCCGAGCATCGTGCCCAGCAGCTCGGTCGCCAGTTCGCGGGAAATCAGCGAATTCGTTTCGGTGCCATGCGCCACCGCCGCCAGGTACGAGGCCTTCACCTTGGCCGCATCGTCCACGCCCGCGGGCACGCGGTGCGTCAGCAGGTGGACCAGGTTGGCGCCTTCACCGGCCGGCGGCGCCTTCAGCAGCTCGATCAGTTCGGCGGTCTGCGCGGCCGACAACGGCAGCGGCGGAATGCCGAGGGCGGCGCGTTCGGCGACATGTTGGCGATAGGCTTGAAGCATGCGGTTCTCCGGGGGGCAATGACGGTCAGGAAAGGGAAAGCCCTGCAGCCGCATTGCGCGGATCTGCCAGGCGCCGGCCACCGGTCGTCGTCGCGACCCGAGGCACAGGGAACGAAAAAACGGGGGCAGGGCGCTGGCTCGATCTCCGGAGACCGTCGGCGTTTACTTGCCGGCGGCCGCAGCGGCAGCGCGTTGCTTCTCGTGCACGCAGTTGTCGACCAGGCGCTGGCCGGCCTTGGTGTCCATCAGCATCGACTTGTTGGCGATCTGCAGCAGCAGCGTGACGCCCTTGACGTCTTCCAGGCGCAGCGCACCCGTCGACGACGACACCGGCTTCATCGTGAACAGCTTCTTGCCGAAGGCCACGTCGACGTAACCGGGGAATTTCGGGTTGATCGAGACGTCGATCTTCTGGTTGAACTCGCACTCGTACGGGCCGTACAG
>NZ_JBFUCB010000900.1:0-1787 GCF_056405435.1 Rhizobacter sp. P1_G5
GTGGACAAAGGCGGTGAGCCGCTCGCGGGCGGCATCGCGGCGCAGGCCGTGCAGGTCGACCTCGCCCTGGATGGCCCAGCCGCCGCGGCGCAGCTTGCGCAGCACGTCGATGCCGATCTCGGGGCGGCGGTAGGACAGCTGGTCGTCGGTCTCGAGCAGCGTGACCGGATCGAACTCGTCGGAGAGCGATTCGTACAACGCGCGCTCCTCATCGAGCTCGCGCTGGCGCGGCTCGGGCGAGGGCGGCGTGGGCACCGCGTGGCGGCGGCCGCTCGGGGCCACCGGCTGCACGCGGCCGACGCTGTTGGAGAACAGGTTGGCCTCGCGCAGCCGGCGGGCTTCTTCCTCGCGGGCCCGGGCTGCCTGTTCGGCGGCCTCGCGCTCGGCGCGCTTCAGCGCCTCGCGGATGTCGCCCAGGTCCTGCAGGCTGCGCAGGCTCACAGCAGGCCTCGCTCCACGAACGAGACCACCTCGGTGTCGCCGACCACCAGGTGGTCGAGCACGCGCACGTCGATCATCGCGAGCGCCGACTTCAGCGTCTGCGTCAGCATCTCGTCGGAGCGCGACGGCTGCGCCGAGCCCGACGGGTGGTTGTGCGCGAGGATCACCGCGGCCGCATGCAGCTGCAGCGCGCGCTTGAGCACCTCGCGCGGGTAGACGCTGGCCTGCGTGAGCGAGCCGCGGAACATCTCCTCCATCTGGATCAGCCGGTTCTGCGCATCGAGGAACAGCACCGAGAACACCTCGTGGCCGCGCCCGCCGAGCTGCAGCCGCAGGTAGTCCTTGACGAGGATGACGTTGTCGAGCACCGGCCGCTCGGCCATCTGCTGGCCGAGCGAGCGGCGCGCCAGCTCGAGCACCGCGCTGACCTGCGCCAGCTTCGCGGGGCCGAGCCCCTTGATGCGCTGCAGCGCCTGCGGATCGGCCCGCAGCAGCCCGGTGAGCCCCCCGAAATCGTCGAGCAGGCGCTGCGCCAGGCCCAGCACCGAATCGCCCTTGACGCCGGTGCGCAGCAGCAGCGCGACCAGCTCGGCATCGGCCAGGGCCTGCGGGCCGCGGGCCAGCAGTTTTTCACGCGGACGGGCGTCGGCAGGCAGGTCTTTGAGCAGCATGGGCATGGTCCGGCGACGCGGCGGGGCGCCGCACCTAAAATTGGGCCCAGTCTATCGAACCAGGATTTGCCTTGACCCACGTTCAACAGGGATCGTTCCTGACCCTGCACTACCGACTGGCCGGCCCCGACGGCGTCGACCTGATCAACACCTTCGCCGAGAAGCCGGCCACGCTGTCATTGGGCAGCGGCGAGCTCTCGCCGGCGATGGAAGCGCGCCTGATGGGCCTGGCCGAGGGCACCCGGGCCTCGTTCGACCTGCCGGCCGGAGAGGCCTTCGGCGAGCGCAACCCCGAGATGCTGCAGCGTGTGAAGCTCGCGCTGCTGCACGAGCTGGGCGACCCCGACGAGCAGTACCACCTGGGCGACGTGGTGCAGTTCCCGACGCCCGACGGCCAGGCCTCGTATGCCGGCGTCGTGCGCGAGGTGGGCAGCGACTGGCTGCTGTTCGACTTCAACCACCCGCTGGCGGGCCAGCCGGTGACCTTCGAAGTGCAACTGATCGGGGTGCTGTGATGAGCGCGAACCACATGACGACCCAGACGCTGGACGAAGTGCTGCTGGCCGAGCCGCGCGGCTWTTGCGCCGGGGTCGACCGCGCGATCGAGATCGTCGAACGCGCGATCAAGAAATTCGGCTCGCCGATCTACGTGCGCCACGAGATCGTGCACAACAC
>NZ_JBFUCB010000901.1:0-1784 GCF_056405435.1 Rhizobacter sp. P1_G5
GACGTCGTCCGCGCGAACTGGCTGACGCTCGACCGCACCACCGGCACGCTGTACATCTCGACGAACCGCCAGGCCGACAACACGCTGCTGGCCTACAAGAACGCCGCCACGCTGAGCGGCACGCCGACGCCGGACCGCAACCAGGCGTTCAACGGGCTCCTGCAGCCGACCTTCGACTTCACGCGCGGCATCATCTACGCCGGCCAGGCCCGGCTCGCCCTCGCGACCGGCCAGCAGATCACCACGCTGCCGGCCTTGCCGGCGGGCGGCACCTCGGCCGCCATCGATTCGCAGCGCGACGTGCTCTACCTCGCCAACTCGACCGACAACACGCTGCGCGTCATCACGCAGGCGAGCACCGCCAATGCCACGCTCGTCGCGACACTGCCGGTGCCCGGCATCCAGTACGTGACGGTGGATCCGGCGAACAACCGCCTGTACGCGAGCGTCGTCGCAACCGCGTACGTGTTCGAGAACGCCAGCACGATCAGCGGCGATGCCGCCAACGCCACGACGATCAGCTCGGCGGGCTCGACGCTGGGCGGCGTGGCGTTCCGCTGAGAGGCGAAGGCAGCGCATGGGCGCAAAGACATGGATGCTGGCGATCCTGGAGACCGACGCGCGCGCGGTGCTGGCCGAGCGGCCGGTGCTGGACCGCGCCGCCACGGATCTGCTGGCACAGGCGCTGTTTCCGCAAGAGCCGCTGGAGGCGCTGAGCGACGCCGATCTCGCCTCCACCAACCCGCCTGACGAGCAGCTGCTGATCGGCTGCTTTCCCGGCGTCACGATCGTGTCGGCGCACGAGTTCGCGATCGATCGCCCGAGTGAGCTGCCGCAGCGCTTCCTGCAGGCGGCCGGCTCGCGCACCGTGGTGCTGCATGCGATGCACAGCGTGGTCGACTGGTTCGCGTTCGCCGTCTGGCGCGGCGGCAAGCTCGAACGCTCGCTGAGCCTGACGCCCGACGACGGCATCCTCGAGAACATCGGGCCGAAGATGGCGTTCGAGCTGCCGTTCTGGAACGGCGAACACCCGGTGGACGTCGACGACGGCGAGCCGCCCTACCCCTTTCCGTTCCATCCGCTCGAGCTGGGCGAGGCGGCGCTCGCCGAGTTCTTCGGCTACCAGCTCGAAGGCATCTTCGACGCGACGCTGGAAGCGCCCGAATCGGTGCCGCTGATGCGCTACCTGCGCCGTTGAATGAATATTCGCTCGGCTATGATCACCCCGTGAAGCTCAAGGATGACGACAAGCTGCGGGCCATCGCGCAGGCGACGTTCACGCTGGTCGAGCAGACCGGCCTGAGTGGCCTGACGATGGCGGCGATCGCGCGCGAGGCCGGCATCGCCACCGGCACGCTGTATGTCTACTTCGCGTCGAAGGAAGAGCTGATGGTCGCGCTCTACGAGCAGGCCAAGACCGAGACCACCGCCAGCCTGCTGCAGGGCGACGACCCGGGCGCGCCGCTGCGCAGCCGCTTCGAGCACCTGTGGCACAACTGGCTCGATCGCCGGCTGACGCACTATGCGCAGATGGTGTTCATCGAGCAGTACTACAACTCGCCGTGGTTCAGCGACGCGAGCCGCAGCCTGTCGGCACGCCTGAGCCAGGGCTGGATGGCCGTGTTCGAGGCCGCGAAATCGCAGCAGATCGTGAAGGACGTGCCGACGCCGATGCTGATCGGCAGCTTCGCCGGCTCGGTGCGCGAGACGGCCAACCTGCTGCGCGCCGGCACGCTGGCGGACAGCAACGCCACCCGCGCGACGGCCTTCGGGCTGTGCTGGGA
>NZ_JBFUCB010000902.1:0-1779 GCF_056405435.1 Rhizobacter sp. P1_G5
CGTCGGCATCGATCGCCTCCAGCACGATGTTCGGCTTCAGCTTCCGCGCGGCGAAGGCCTGGTCGACGCGCGTGCGGCCGCTGAACGACGGGTGGTACGACACCAGCGGCTGCTGCGCCAGGTCTTCGAGCGTGATGCGTTCGAGCTGCGCGAGCGGGTGGCCGGCCGGCATCACGACCGCGTGCTGCCATTCGTAGCAGGGCAGGGTCACCAGTTCGTCGTGCTCGGCCAGCGATTCGGTCGCGATGCCGATGTCGGCCACCTCCTCGATCACCATCTGCGCGACCTGCGCCGGCGCGCCCTGGTGCAGGCTGATGTTGACCTTCGGGAAGCGCTTGCGCAGCTGGGCCACCGGCTCCGGCAGGAAGTAGCGCGCCTGCGTGTGCGTGGTCGCGATCGACAACGTGCCGGCGTCCTGCTTCGAGAACTCCTCGCCGATGCGCTTCAGGTTGCCGACCTCGCGCATGATCACCTCGATCGACTTCAGCACCTCGACGCCGGGTTCGGTGACGCGGCGCAGCCGCTTGCCGTGGCGCGCGAAGATGTCGACGCCGAGCTCGTCCTCGAGTTCGAGGATGGCCTTGGAGATGCCGGGCTGCGAGGTGAACAGCGCTTTGGCGGTCTCGGTCAGGTTCAGGTTGCGGCGAACGGCCTCCTGGACGAACCGGAACTGGTGCAGGTTCATATTCCGTTGCAATCTGTGGATTGCCCGGATTAAATCACTTCGTGTCTGTGGATGCGCGAAGCAGCTGGCCGACAGCGGCGGCCATCGCGCCGATGACGCTGTCGAGTTCGCCGACGGCCGGGTGCAGTTGCCAGCGGACACCGGCGTGCGCGCTGGCGAGTTCAGCCATCAGCTCCGGCAGGTCCTTGCGCACATGGCCACCGGCGCCGAGGAAGAGCGGCAGCACGTCGACCCGGGTGCAGCCCTGCGCGGCGAGCTGCCGGCCGGCCTCGCGCAGGTCGGGGGACATGAACTCGAGGAAGGCGAGGGCGACCGGCACGCCCGGGTGCGCCGCCCGCACGCGCTGGGCCACGTCCTCGAACGGCACGGCCCAGTTCGGATCCCGCGCTCCATGCGCGAACAGCAGCAGTCCGCGGGTCACCGGTACCTCACGAGCCAGCTGAAGGCGGCCAGCGACAGCATCAGGTAGATCGCGCTCGGCGTGGCGGCCACGATCCAGGGCGTCCAGTTCTGCAGCAGCCCCAGGTGCGCCGCGACGTTGTTCAGCAGCACGAAGCTGATGCCCAGCATGATCCCGCCGAACACCTTCAGGCTGACGCCGCCGGCGCGCGCATGCAGGTAGGCGAACGGCAGCGCGAGCGCCACCATCACCAGGCAGGCGAGCGGGTACAGCGCGCGCTTCCAGAACTGGATCTCGTGGCGCTGCGCCGTCTGCTCGTTGTCGGACAGGTGCGTGATGTAGCGGAACAGCTCCAGCGTCGACATCGAGCCCTCGGGCAGCACCGCGGCGGCCACCACGTTGGCCGGCATCGTGCTCGGCCAGGTGTAGACCGGCAGCTGCTGCGCGTGCACCAGCCCGCCGCTGGCGGCATCCTGCCAGTCGGTCAGGTTCACGTCCTGCAGCGTCCAGTTGTCGTCGCTGCCGACGCGCCCGCGTGCCGCGCTGATGCGGCGCAGCAGCCGACCGTTGCCRTCGGATTCGAAGATGCGGATGTTCAGCAGCTCGCCGCCGGCCGCCGCGCTGCCGACGTTGACCGAGTACGAGCGCTCGCCGTCGGGCGTCACGCGGTGATCCTTCAGCCAGGCGCCGGTGA
>NZ_JBFUCB010000903.1:0-1778 GCF_056405435.1 Rhizobacter sp. P1_G5
GCACGGTGAAGTGCTTCGAGGACAACTCGCTGGTGAAGGCGGCGGTCGACTCGCCGGGGCAGGGCCGGGTGCTGGTGGTCGACGGCGGCGGCTCGCTGCGGCGCGCGCTGGTCGGCGGCAACCTCGCGGCGGCTGCGGCGCGCAATGGCTGGGCGGGGCTGGTGGTCGACGGCTGCGTGCGCGACGTGGCAGAGCTGGCGGCCAGCGATGTCGGCATCCGCGCGCTGGCGCTGATGCCGCTGCCGACCGAGAAGCGCAACGAAGGGCAGCGCGACGTGCCGGTGCAGGTGCAGGGCGTGTGGGTGCGGCCGGGCGACCGGCTTTATGCGGATGCGGACGGGATCGTGGTGATGCCATAGAACATGTCGCTGCCGCGAACATGTTCCTGAAACGTGTTAAAAAAACGTCATAAATTTAACATGTTTTCGCGCCGTCACCGCGTCAGCAGCTCGAACAGCGGTTCGTTGATGAAGTACACCTCGCGGCCGATCTTCTGACCGCTCAGCACGCCGAGCCGTTCCAGTTCGCGCAGGTATTTGGCGCAGGTCTGCCGCGTTCCGAGGCCGGCGCGCTCCAGAAACTGGATCTTGCAATACGGCTGGCGAAAGATCTGCTCGATCAGGTCCTTGCTGTAGACACCGGGCGCTTCACGTTGAACGCGCTCCCGCACGGACTCCATCAACGCGAGGATGTCGATGATCTGTTGCCGGGTGCGCAGCGAGGTCTGCTCGACCGCATCGAGCATGTACAGCACCCACTCGATCCAGGCACCTTCTTCCGTCACGCGGCGCAGACCTTCGTAGTAGGCCGCCTTGTGATCGATGATGTGGCGAGACAGGTACAGCACCGGCTGGGTGAGCAGCCCGCAATCGACGAGGTAGAGGATGTTCAGGATGCGGCCGGTGCGTCCGTTGCCGTCGGGGAACGGATGGATGGCCTCGAACTGATAGTGCATCAGGGCCATCTTCACGAGCGCATCGAGCCCGTCCTCGGCGTGCATGAAGTTCTCGAGCTCTCGCAGCTTGTCCCGGATGACGCCATCGCCTTCCGGCGGGGTGTAGATCGTCTGGCCGCGGCCGTTCGCGATGCGCGTTCCGGGTGTCCGGCGGAGGCTGAAGTCCGCCTGCTTGATGAGCTGTGCGATCTCGATGAACAGGCCGGTCGCCAGCGGCCGGGTGCCGATCTGCCGGAAGCCGTGGTTCAGCGCCTGGCGGTAGCGCAACACCTCTTTGGCCTCGGGGCTGGCAGGCAAGGACTCATCCGATGCCGCCTTGAACAACTCGTCGTTCGTCGTCAGGATGTTCTCGATCTCCGACGAGGCCCGCGCTTCCTGCAGGACCAGGCTGTCGAGGAGCATCGCCTGGTCGGGCATGCGCTCGGCCATGCCTTTCAACTCGGCGAGCGCGCGGCTCGCAGTGATGGCCTTGCGCAACACGGCCGTCGTCTCCAATGCCGTCGCTGGAGGCAGCGGCGGCAGATCGTTGAAGGGCGTGTTGCGATCGAACATGCGTGGCGCTCCTGGAAGAGGCCGCTATTGCACCACTTGCATCACGTCCAGCAACCTGTCCAATCCTCCTGCATTGATCGCCACCATCGCCTGCGCCCGCACCGCCGGCTTCGCGTGGTAAGCCACCGAGAGCCCGGCGACGCCCATCATCGGCAGGTCGTTCGCCCCGTCGCCCATCGCGATCGCCTGCGACGGCTGGATGCCCAGTTGCGTGCAGGTCGCGAGCAGCATGCGCTTCTTCTCGTCGCCGTCGCAGATGTCGCCCCAGGGC
>NZ_JBFUCB010000904.1:0-1774 GCF_056405435.1 Rhizobacter sp. P1_G5
GTTCACCGCCGGGCCGGCCGTGTCCTTGTAGGGGTCGCCGACGGTGTCGCCGGTGACGGCCGCCTTGTGCGCGTCCGAGCCCTTGCCGCCGTGGTGGCCGTCCTCGATGTACTTCTTCGCGTTGTCCCAGGCGCCGCCGCCGGTGCACATCGAGATCGCGACGAACAGGCCGGTGACGATGGTGCCCATCAGCAACCCGCCGAGCGCGGCCGGGCCGAGCAGCATGCCGACCGCGATCGGCACGACCACCGGCAGCAGGCTCGGGATGATCATTTCCTTGATCGCCGCGGTGGTCAGCATGTCGACGGCGCGGCCGTACTCGGGCTTGCCGCTGCCGTCCATGATCCCCTTGATGTCGCGGAACTGGCGGCGCACCTCCTCGACCACCGCGCCGGCCGCGCGGCCGACGGCTTCCATCGCCATCGCGCCGAACAGGTACGGGATCAGCCCGCCGATGAACAGGCCGACGATCACGCGCGGCTCCGACAGGTCGAAGCTGACCGTCATGCCGCGCGCCGCCAGCGCATGCGTGTAGTCGGCGAACAGCACCAGTGCCGCCAGGCCCGCCGAGCCGATCGCGTAGCCCTTCGTGACAGCCTTCGTGGTGTTGCCCACCGCATCGAGCGGGTCGGTGATGTCGCGCACGCTGTCAGGCAGGCCGGCCATCTCGGCGATGCCGCCGGCGTTGTCGGTGATCGGCCCGTAGGCGTCGAGCGCGACGATGATGCCGGCCATGCTGAGCATCGAGGTCGCGGCGATCGCGATGCCGTACAGCCCGGCCAGCTGGTACGACACCAGGATCGCGATGCACACGAAGATCACCGGCCACGCGGTCGAGCGCATCGACACGCCCAGGCCCGCGATGATGTTGGTGCCGTGCCCGGTGGTCGAGGCCTGCGCGACATGCTGCACCGGCTTGTAGTCGGTGCCGGTGTAGTACTCGGTGATCCACACCATCGCGGCCGTCAGCGCGAGGCCGACGACGCAGGCGCCGAACAGCCGCATCTGCGTGCCCGCGCCGAGCGCATCGTCGGGGATCGCGTACTTCGTGATGAAGAAGAAGCCGACCAGCGAGATCAGCCCGGCGACGATCAGGCCCTTGTACAGCGCCGGCATCACGTTCTTCATGCCGGGCGTCGCCTTCACGACGCTGCAGCCGATGATCGACGCGATGATCGAGAAGCCGCCCAGCACCAGCGGGTAGATCACCGCCTGCATCGGCGCCTGCGTGACCATCAGCGCGCCGAGCGCCATCGTCGCGATCAGCGTGACGGCGTAGGTCTCGAACAGGTCGGCGGCCATACCGGCGCAGTCGCCGACGTTGTCGCCCACGTTGTCGGCGATCACCGCGGGGTTGCGCGGGTCGTCCTCGGGGATGCCGGCCTCGACCTTGCCGACCAGGTCGGCACCGACGTCGGCGCCCTTCGTGAAGATGCCGCCGCCCAGCCGCGCGAAGATCGAGATCAGCGACGCGCCGAACGCGAAGCCGAGCAGCGGCTTCAGCACCGCCGACAGGTTCTCCGGCGCGGCCGTGCCGTTGCCGGTGATGAACAGGAAGAAGATCGTGACGCCCAGCAGGCCCAGGCCCACGACCAGCATGCCGGTGATCGCGCCGCCCTTGAACGCGACGTCGAGCGCCGGCGCCATGCCCTGCGTGGCGGCCTGCGCGGTGCGCACGTTGGCCTTCACCGACACGTTCATGCCGATGAAGCCGCATGCGCCCGACAGCAGCGCGCCGAGCACGAAGCCGACTGCCGTCGTGAGGGGCAGGAAG
>NZ_JBFUCB010000905.1:0-1769 GCF_056405435.1 Rhizobacter sp. P1_G5
CAACTGGGCTCCTTCGGTGCCGTCGGCAAGCGAGGTGGACGCGATCGTGCTGACGCATGCGCACCTGGACCACAGTCGCCGCCCACATGCTCGCGATCGCCGTACGTCGACTCGACCACCAGCCAGTCGCAGCCCGGCGGCGCCTCGGGCGGCCGCATCAGGAGATCTTCGTCGCGGCCGAGGTCGCCCGAGAACACGATCGAGCGGCCGCCCCATGCCACCCGCACGCTCGCCGCGCCCAGCAGGTGTCCGGCGCGCTGCAGGCTCACCTGAACGCCCGGGATCGGCTCGAAGGCCTCGCCGAAGCGCACGCGGCGCAGCAGGCCGAGCGCGGCCTGCGCATCCGCCTCGGTGTACAGCGGCAGCGCCGGGTGGTGGCGCGAGAAGCCGTGCCGGTTCGCGAACACCGCCTCCTCCTCCAGCAGCCGGCCCGAATCCGGCAGCAGCAGCCCGCACAGGTCGCAGGTCGCGTCGCTCGCATGCACCGGCCCGCCGTAGCCGCCCGCGACCAGCCGCGGCACGCTGCCGCTGTGGTCCAGGTGCGCATGCGTCAGCACGATCGCGTCCACCTCGCTTGCCGACGGCACCGAAGGAGCCCAGTTGCGCAGCCGCAGCTGCTTGAGCCCCTGGAACAGCCCGCAGTCGACCAGCAGGCGCCGCCCGCCATGCTCCAGCAGGTAGCGCGAACCGGTCACGGTGCCGGTCGCGCCGAGAAAGGTCAGCCGCATCGCCGCCCCCTCTCAGGCCTCGTCGGCGTCGAGCTCCAGCGCGGCGCCGTGCGCGTGGCGCTGGCGCGCGAGCCGCACCGTGTCCTGCACCTGCCGCGCCATGCCGTCGAAGGCGTTGCGCAGCGCCACGTACACGTCCTCGTGGTGGACGCGGCTCACCGTCAGCTCATGGCCAGGCAGCGTCATGTCCAGCCGCACCGCGAACGTGCGCCCCTGCTGCCGGTGCGTGTTCAGCAGCTCGATCGCCGCGCGCCCGACGATCAGGTCGGGGCAGAAGCGCTCGAGCCGCTGCAGCCGCTCGCGCACGTCGGCCTCGAGCGCCGGCGACGGGTCCATGCCGAGGAACTGGATCTGGGGAGCTTGTTTCATGAAGGATCCTGTGGTCGTGAAAATCACGCGCCCAGCGTGCCGCCTGTGCCCGCCGCCGCCCTTGATCAGGCGCAGGAACCCCTCACCCGCTGCCGCTTGCCGCTCGGCAGGCAGCCGGCGGGCGGCTCGCTCGACAGCCGGATGCGCACGCCCAGCGCCCCCTGCCGGCGCAGGAAGCCGTCCAGCGCACGACCGGCCCGCCGCAACACCGCCGGCGCCCCCCGGTCGCCAGCGGCCGCGCGCAGCACCAGCTCGCACGGCCCGTGCTGCACCAGCTCGAAATCGAACAGGCCGGCCTCCTCCTCCAGCACCGTGCACAGCGCCAGCGGCACCAGCGTCGCCCGCGCCCCGTCGCGGCCGAGCACCAGGCTGTCGTCGCAGCGCCCCTCCACCTCGACCACCGGCAGGACGCTGCCGCACGCGCAGCGCTGCACCTGCAGCCGCGTGCGGTCGCCGAGGTCGCAGCGGATCAGCGGCTGCACCCGGTTCGCCAGGTTCGTCAGCAGCGTGCGGCAGCCGCTCTCGCCCGGCGGCAGCACCCGCCCCTGCGCGTCCAGCTGCTCCAGCAGCACCCAGTCGCTGTTCAGGTGCAGCCGGCCGAGCCGGCACTGCGACGCGATCGGCAGGAACTCCGACGCGCCGTAGGCATTCGCGAGCGAGCAGGCGAACGCC
>NZ_JBFUCB010000906.1:0-1764 GCF_056405435.1 Rhizobacter sp. P1_G5
CAGGGCGTGGCGCAGGCCTGCGAGGCGGCCCAGCGCGGCCTCGACACCGTCAGCGAGATCGCCCCCGATTTCTCGAAGCTGATGGAGCGGGCGCAGAACTTCCGCCGCATGGCCGCGCAGTTCGAGCAGCCGGCCGCGCCGGGCTGCGTGCGCTGGATCGACCTGTCGCCGCACCAGGCGCGGCTGGTCGAGTCGCCGCTGGACATCCGCGACGCGCTGCGCGAGCAGATGGATGCGGCGCCGCGCGCCTGGATCTTCACGTCGGCCACGCTCGGCGACGACGAGCGGCTGTCGTGGTTCACCGAATCGGCCGGGCTCGAAGACGCGCTGACGCTGCGGGTGGGCAGCCCGTTCGACTACGCCGCGCATGCGCGGCTCTACATTCCCGCCGCCTTCCCGAAGCCGAACGAGCCCGGGCACCCGCCGGCCGTGGTCGCGCTGGCCGCGCGCTGTGCGCGGGCGCTGGGCGGGCGCACCTTCGTGCTGACCACCACGCTGCGGGCGCTGCAGACGGTGGGCGAACGGCTGCGCGACACCTTCGAATCCGAGGGCGACAACATCCAGGTGCTGATGCAGGGCTCGATGCCGAAGCGCCAGCTGCTGCAGCAGTTCCTCGCGCAGCCGCGCTCGGTGCTGGTCGGCTCGCAGAGCTTCTGGGAGGGCATCGACGTGCCGGGCGACGCGCTGCAGTGCGTGATGATCGACAAGCTGCCGTTCCCGCCGCCGAACGACCCGCTGGTCGAGGCGCGCGTCAAGCGCCTGGAGAGCGAGGGCCGCAACCCGTTCTCGGACTACTTCATCGCCGAGGCGGCGGTGTCGCTGAAGCAGGGCGCGGGGCGCCTGATCCGCAGCGAGACCGACCGCGGGCTGCTGGTGGTCTGCGATCCGCGCATGGCCGGCATGAACTACGGCAAGCGGCTGCGCGATGCCTTGCCGCCGATGACGCGGGTGATGGCCGAGGCCGAAGCCCTGGAGTGGCTGGAAGGCCTGCAGGCGCAGGCGCTTCCATTCTGAGTTCTATTGCGCCGTCGCCGGCAGCGGCTCGGACGCGATGAACTCGCTGTTCGGATAGTTCTTGCGCAAGACGCGCCCGGCGTCGTCGCGCAGCTGCTGCAGCCCGAGCTTGTCATAGCTCAGCACCATGATGTGCAGTGCCTCTTCGGTCGCCGGGCTCTGCTGGAATTCCTGCACCGTCTGCTGGGCGCGGTTGGCGGCGGCCACATAGGCGCCGCGCCGGTAGTAGTAGCGGGCGACGTGCACTTCGTAGGCCGCCAGCGAGTTGACGATGTAGCGCATGCGCGCCTGCGCGTCCGGCGTGTACTTCGACTGCGGGAACTGGTCGACCAGCTGCTTGAACGACTGGTACGAGTCCTTCGAGGCCTGCTGGTCGCGCTCGGACAGGTCCTGCCGCGCGATGCTGCTGAACAGGCCGAGGTTGTCGTTGAAGTTGACGACGCCCTGCAGGTACAGTGCGTAGTCGAAGGCCGGGCTGGTCGGGTGCAGCTTCAGGAAGCGCTCGAGGATCGACAGCGCCGTCGCCTTCTCGCCCGTCTTGTAGTTCAGGTACGCTCGCTCCAGCGTGGCCTGCTGCGCGAGCGGCGTGCCGGCGGCGCGGCCTTCGAGGCGCTCGTAGAGCTTCAATGCACGGTCGTAGCTGCCGGCATCGGCTTCGGACTTCGCCTCTGCATACAATTTCTCGACGGTCATCCCGGCCGTTTCGTCTTTCGGGGTCGAGCCACAGGCTGCGAGCAGGGCGGCCAACAC
>NZ_JBFUCB010000907.1:0-1757 GCF_056405435.1 Rhizobacter sp. P1_G5
CCAGCAGGTCGCGCGTGACGCGGAAGTTCGCGTAGTAGTCGTCGATCTCGCTGCGCAGCAGGTCGATGCGATGCAGCGCCCGCTCCAGCCGCTTCGTGGTGCGCACGATGCCGACGTAGTTCCACATCAGCAGGCGCAGCTCGTCCCAGTTGTGCGCGATCACCACCTGCTCGTCGGCATTCTCGACCTGGCTCTCGTCCCAGTCCGGCAGTTCGGGCTGCTCGCTCGGCGCGTGCTCGAGGATGTGGTCGGCGCAGGTCTTGCCGAGCACCACGCATTCCAGCAGCGAGTTGCTGGCCAGCCGGTTCGCGCCGTGCAGCCCGGTGTAGGTCGTCTCGCCGACCGCGTACAGCCCCGGCAGGTCGCTGCGCCCGTGCAGGTCGGAGACGACGCCGCCGCAGGTGTAGTGCGCCGCCGGCACCACGGGAATCGGCTGCGTCGTGATGTCGATGCCGAGCTTCAGGCAGCGCGCGTAGATCGTCGGGAAGTGTTCCTTCAGGAACGCCGCGCCCAGGTGCGTCGCGTCGAGCAGCACGTAGTCGACGCCATGCTTCTTCATCTCGAAGTCGATCGCGCGGGCCACGATGTCGCGCGGCGCCAGCTCGCCGCGCGGGTCGTGCGCCTGCATGAAGCGCGTGCCGTCGGGCAGCAGCAGGTGGCCGCCCTCGCCGCGCAGCGCCTCGGTGATCAGGAAGCTGCGCTCCTGCGGGTGGTACAGGCAGGTCGGGTGGAACTGGATGAACTCCATGTTGCCGACGCGGCAGCCGGCCCGCCACGCCATCGCGATGCCATCGCCGGTGGAGGTGTCGGGGTTGGTCGTGTAGCGGTACACCTTGCCGGCGCCGCCGGTGGCCATCACGACCGCCGACGCCGCCAGTGTCTCGACGCGCTGGCGGTCGATGTCGAGCGCGTAGATGCCGTAGCAGCGCGGCAGCTCGTCGCGCTTCAGGTGGCGCGAGGTGATCAGGTCGACCGCCATCCAGCGCTCGAGCATCCGGATGTTCGGGTGGCGCTTCACCTCGGCGAGCAGCACGTCGTGGATCGCCTTGCCGGTGGCATCGGCGGCATGCGCGATGCGGCGCACCGCGTGGCCGCCTTCGCGCGTCAGGTGCAGGCCGAGCGGGCCCTCGGGATCGGGCGAGAACGGCACGCCGCGCTCGACCAGCCATTCGATCGCCTGCGCGCTGTGCTGCGCGATGAAGCGCGCGGTGTGCTCGTCGACCAGGCCGGCGCCGGCGTCCTGCGTGTCGCGCACATGGGAATCGATGCTGTCGTCGGTGCCGAGCACGCCGACGATGCCGCCCTGCGCCCAGGCGGTCGCGGCCTCGTCGAGGTTGCGCTTGGCCAGCACGACCACCGGCCGGGTCTGCGCGATGTGCAGCGCGACGGTCAATCCCGCCAGGCCCGCGCCGACGATCACGACCGGCAGGGAGGAAACAGCTTCAGCGCGCGACGAGGCCATGAGGCGGACGCAGAGTGGGAGACGGGCGATTCTATCGGCGCCCCCCTGCACCCCTGGGCGCCCATGGCAAATGCGCGGCCGCGCGTCAAGCCCCAAGTCGGCGGAGAAAGGCGTGGTTTTTTGCGACCTTTGCCCCTGTCACATCCTGAAACAAGCTCCTACACTGCCCCGTCAGGTTCATCCCCAGCAGCAAGTCCCCATGTCGAGCATTCCCCCTTCTTCCACCGACGCTGCATTCGCGCAGGGCGACGCCGCCGACGGCTGGCAGGCCACGCGCGCGCAGACCGTGGTGGCC
>NZ_JBFUCB010000908.1:0-1753 GCF_056405435.1 Rhizobacter sp. P1_G5
CTTCTGCTTCAGCTCGGCCGCCGTCGCGGCATCCCACCCGGTGCCGACGCTGCCGACCGACTTCAGCCGGCCGGCGTCATCGTGCACGCCGAGCAGCAGGCTGCCGATCTGCGCGTTGTCGCGCTCGCCGCGCCGGTCGGTGTAGCCGCCGATCACGAACTCCTGGCGCTGCTGGCATTTCAGCTTCAACCAGGTCTCGCTGCGGCGCGACACGTACGGCGCATCCTGCCGCTTCGCGATCACGCCTTCGAGCTTCAATCGGCAGGCCGACTGCAGCACGCTGGCCGCATCGGCGGGGAAGTCCTCGCTGAAGCGCAGCGGCCCGCTGGCCTTGGCATCGAGCAGCTGTTTCAGCAGGCGCCGGCGCTCGCGCAGCGGCAGTTCGCGCAGGTCGTGCCCCTCCACGTAGGGCAGGTCGAACAGGAAATACGCCACGTGCGAGGTGTCGCCGCCGTCGAACGCGTTCTGCAGGCGGTTGAAGGCCGGCAGGCCGTCGTCGCCGAACACGACGATCTCGCCGTCGAGCCAGGCCGATGACAGCTCGAGGCGGCGCAAGGCCTCGACCAACGCCGGCATCCGCGCGCTCCAGTCGTGCCCGCCGCGCGTGATCAGCACCGGCTTGCCGCGCTGGATGCGCGTCATGATCCTGTAGCCGTCGAACTTGATCTCGAAGCCCCAGTCACCGTCGGCCGGCACGCCGCTCGCGAGGGTGGCGAGCTGCGGCGACATCGTCTTCGGCAGCGCTGCCTTCACGGCTTTCGCGCCCGTGTCTTGCGCGTCGGCCACGGCCGCGGCATTGACGCTGTCCGGCAGCGCACTGACCACGTCGTACTCGGCGTGCGGCCGCGCGAAGCCGTCCTTCTTCTTCAGCAGCAGCCACGGCTGCTGCTTCTCGCGGCCCGACTTGCGCATGCGCACCAGCTCCCACGCACCGTGCAGCTTCTCGCCGTCGAGCGTGAAGGCGATCTTGCCGGCTGCCAGGCCCTTCTTCGCCTCGCGCACACCCCCCACCGGCTGCCAGCTGCCGCGGTCCCAGACGATCACGTCGCCGGCACCGTAGTGGCCCTCGGGGATGTGGCCCTCGAAGCTGTTGTACGAGACCGGGTGGTCTTCGGTGCGCACCGCGAGCCGTTTCTCGGCCGGGTCGAAGCTCGGCCCCTTCGGCACGGCCCACGAGAGCATCACGCCCTCCAGCTCGAGCCGGAAGTCGTAGTGCAGCCGCGTCGCATCGTGTTTCTGCACGACGAACGCGAGCTGCGGGCCGGTCTTCGCCCGCGCGCCGCGCGGCTCGGGCGTCTGGCTGAAATCGCGCTTGCTCCAATAGGTGTGCAGCGGGTCGGCGGGTGTCGACGCACGGGTACTGCGTTCCATCGCGATGTCCTCAGGCGCGCTTGCGTGCAGCCGGCTTGCGGGCCGCCGGCTTCGCGGCCGATGCGGCCTTGCCCTTCAGGCTCTTCGCGAGCAGCTCGGTCAGGTCGACCACGTTGCTCGGGCCGCTCTTCTCGCCGCTGTCTTCCATCGCCTCCACCTGCTCGGTCTCGCCGCGCTCGATGCGCTTGGCCACCAGCGCGTGGATCGCCTCGCTGAAGCGATCCGCATACGCCTCGGGCTTCCAGGTCTCGGTCATGTCGCCGATCAGCTGCTTCGCCATCTTCAGCTCGGCCTCCTTCAGGTTCGTGCCCTTCTTTCCTTCGGGTGGCAGCTTGATGTCGGCCCACGGGCGGATGTCGGCAGCCCAGCGCAGCGTGTTCAG
>NZ_JBFUCB010000909.1:0-1744 GCF_056405435.1 Rhizobacter sp. P1_G5
CGCGGAACACCGTCAGCCGCGTGCCCGCCACCGAGCGCCACGACAGCAGCGCCCGCACGAAGTCGCCGCTGTCGCCGAGCGCCCGGCCGTTCATGCCGACCACGATGTCGCCGACGCGCAGTCCGAGCGTCGCCGCGACGCTGCCGCGCGCCACGGCATTGATGAAGGCGCCGCGCGCATCGGGCCGGCCGGCGTGCCAGGCCGCGAGCGGCGACACGTCCTCGAAGCCGGCGCCCAGCCGCGGGCGCGGCGCGGCCCCGTCGCTGCGCAGTTCCGCCACCACCTGCTGCACGACCTCGATCGGCATGAACAGGCTGACGCCCGAGCTGCCATAGGGGCCGACCACGGTGCGCAGGCTCATGCCGACGATGGCGCCGCGCACATCGAGCAGCGGCCCGCCGGAGTTGCCCGGGTTCAGCGTCAGGTCGCTCTGGATGAACAGCACCTCGCCGTCTTCCGCGAAATGGCGGGTCCGCCCGCCGACGATGCCGGCGACCACCGAGCGGTTCAGGCCGTACGGTTCGCCGACCGCCAGCACCCAATCGCCGGCGCGCAGCGCGGCCGAGCGGCCGAACACCGGTGCGGCGGCGGGCGGCACGTCCAGTTCGAGCAGCGCGATGTCCATGTCGCGATCGATGGCCCGCACCCGCGCCGGCCGCACGCGCTGGTCGGGCAGCTTGACGAGCACCTGGTTGGCGCCGGCGACGACGTGGGCGGCCGTCACGATCGCCCCGCCGTCGTCGATGAAGAAGCCGGCGCCGATGCGGGCCGGCAGTTCGGCCGTGCTCCACGGCGCCAGTTCGTCGCCGCGCGGCAGCGTGTCCTCGTCGAATTCGGCACGGGCATCCGCGCCGATCCCGTAGACGCCGACCGCGAACGCGCTGCCGCGGCTCACCGCGGCCGCAAAGCCCGCTGCCGGTGCGGGCGCCGGCAATGGCCCCAGGCCGGCGCATCCGGCCAGTCCGGCGGCCCAGGTACCGGCGATCAGCAGTGCAACGCGCAGGCGGCGCACGCCGTCAGCGCCCGCCCGGCGGCCGGCTGCAGTGGCCGATCGCCGGCCCGATGCCCAGCGGCGGCGGCAGGGCCCACAGGATCTTCTTGAAGACATGCCGGTAGTTGTCGTCCGGCGGGTGGTCGGCCAGCGGGTCGCGGTTGGCGCAGAACGCGCGGTCCAGTCCGACCCAGTCCTCGGCGGTCAGCACGCGCTGCGCGAGCGGCAGCACCTCGGTCTCCTCGGCCCGGATGTGCGCGAGGTAGAAATCGATGTAGCGCTGCATCGCCTGCTCGAAGCGGTCGCGGCGCTGGCACAGCTGCGCGGTGTCGGCCATCATCTCGAAGCCGAGCAGCTCGTGCTCCAGCTCGCGGATCGCCCGCTCGCCGTCGGCGTGCTCGCGGTCGAGCCGGTCGAGCACCTCGTCGCCTTCGGTCGTGCGCCTGCGCAGCAACGGGAACAGCAACTCGCTCTCCTTCGCATGGTGCAGGCGTTCGGGGAACTCGTCGACGTAGAACAGCATCGCGCGCAGCACGCCGAAATCCGGCAGGCTGCCGCGCCGCCGGTGGTCGGCCAGCAGCAGGCTGATCGAGCGCAGCATCGCCGACATGGCGCTGTGCTCTTCGAGGATGACGCGTACGGCAGCGTGTTGCATGGCAGTGTCCCGGCCGGCGATGGAGCCCGAGCTTGGCGCCGTTTCGCCCGACGCGTGTTGATCCGCGTCAACTCAGCGCGGGTCGGCGCGTCCTGCCG
>NZ_JBFUCB010000910.1:0-1742 GCF_056405435.1 Rhizobacter sp. P1_G5
GTACGTGACGACGGCCAAGTGGAACTCGGCGGCCAACGCGGCCGAGAACGGCGGCGCCGGCGTCACCAACCGCGCCAACGGCGACACCAAGGGCACGTCCTATGGTGCCCAGGCGGAAATCTGGTTCTGATTCGCGACTGACGACGACTCCTTTCGAAGGGCCCTGCGGGGCCCTTTTTTGTTGCTCGGTGGGCGGTCGGTATGAATGGACCTCCTCAAGCTTGATGAAATCCGGCGTGACGTGACGAAAGAAAAGCGCGCGCCTCGCTAGACTGCGCGCACCGCAGCGGCAGACCACTGCCGCGCGGGTTGCCAGCGCCCCACTGGGCCGAAGGCAACAACACCTCTCCCTCGTTGTCATTGGATGCATGGTCGACGACCGTGCGCTGGAGGACTCTCTTGGAACTGATCTGTKCGTCGCGGCGTGTCCGCGGCYKGGTGGTGTCGTGCGTSGGTGCGCTGGTGCTGTCGACGCTTTCGCTTGCAGCGTGGGCTCAACTCGCGGTGGGCCCGGATGGCCAGCCGGGGTATCAACATCCGATCGCTGTGCCGCCCGGCATTGCCGGCATGGTGCCGGCGCTCGGCTTGTCGTATGGCGGGGACGGCAGCGGGCCGGTGGGCCACGGCTGGTCGCTGACAGGCGTCTCGTCGATTGCGCGCTGCGGCGCGAACCTCGCGACCGACGGCCGCATCCGCGGCGTTGATAACACCGCGGCCGACAAGCTGTGCCTGGATGGCCAGCGGCTGATCCAGACGGGTGCGACGGGGGTGGCAGCGAACTTCCCSCAGACCAAYGACAGCGSAGGWGGCAGCGGSYTGCTGCGCGAGTTCCGCACCGAGCGCGATTCGTTCGCACGCATCCGGGCWTATGGATCAGGCGGGGGTTCGCCGTCGTACTTCAAGGTGTGGACCAAGGACGGTCGGRTCTACGAGTACGGCAACAACAGCAACGCGACAGCCGATGCGGCCATCACGGCGCAAGGCACCGGCGTCATCACGACCTGGCTCGTCAGCCGTGTCAGCGACCTGCGCGGCAACTACATCGACTACCAGTACCAGCAGCGCGATGGACTGGCCTGGGGCAGCGGTACGGTGGCCGGCACGCCGATCGCGGGGCACGACTGGAGCCTGCGCGAGATCCGCTACACCGGCACGCCGACRCAGGCGCCGGGCAACAAGSTGGTGTTCAGCTACGAGGACCTGCCGGCGCTCGCMCCCRCTGGCAAGCCGCAGGCGCGGCGYGAGGCCTACGTGGCCGGCAGCAAGCTGCTGAACCTGCAGCGCCTCACCCAGGTGCAGAGCTTCGTGAACGCAGACGGCACTCCGTTCAAGGTGAACACGCTGCGACTCGGCTACGACAGCGGCCCGGTCACCAACCGTAGCCGGCTGCGCACGATCACCGAATGCGTCGGCGCGGCCGAGTCGCCGTGCCTGCCCCCTTCACGATTCGACTACGCGCCCGACGCCAGCGACGCCTACCAGCGCAACACCACGTTCTCGGCCGGCGAACTCACCACGCTGACGATGCAGAGCACGGTGGCCGGCATCAACCTGGCGCGCTTCTCGAACTACGGCGTGATCACCGCCGATTTCGATGGCGACGGCAAGACCGACATCATCCGCTGGTCGGACAACCCGGCCGAGAATCGGCTGTACCTCAGCAACGGCGACGGCAGCTTCCGGCGCGTGACGGGCTTCAACCTGACCGGCACGGACAACACGCTGTTCCACAGCAACGGTTG
>NZ_JBFUCB010000911.1:0-1742 GCF_056405435.1 Rhizobacter sp. P1_G5
GGCCTGCGGTGTGCGACAGCAGCTGTGCCAGCGTGGTGGCGGCCACGTCGCGGTGCAGGCCGCCCACGTGCCGGCCGATGCGGTCGTCGAGCTGCAGGCGCCCGGCCTCGCGCAGCTTCATGATCGCGACCGTGGTGAAGGTCTTCGAGTGCGAGGCCACGCGGAAGCGGTGCTGCGGCGTGAGCGCCGTGCCCTGCGCGAGGTTCGCGTACCCGAAGGCGTGTTCGAGCACCAGCTTGCCGTCGTGCGCCACCGCGATCGCACAGCCCGGCTGCTCGCTGACGCGCATCTGGTGTTCCAGCCAGCGAGGCAGGTAGTCCAGCGCTGCACCCAACCATCGTTTCATCGGATTCCCTTGTTCATGAGGCACACCCCGCATCCTTCAGCATCTTCAAGGTCGCCGCATCCGGCACCCCCGCCGCATCGATCCGCGGCACCCACACCGCGGGCGCCGACAACTGCTGCGCATCCATCGGCTCGATCGCGATCTGCTCCGGCTTGATCGCGAGACCCAGCGGCTGCGCCAGCGAGATCAGCAGCGACTTCAGCTCCTTGTCGGCCGCGTCCTTCATCTGCGCATGCGTGGCCGGCGTGCGCAGCCGGTCGTGGGCCTGGCTCAGCGCGAGCGCGGTGGCGTAGACCAGCACCTCGTTCTGCCGCGCGTACTCGTCGACGAACACGCCTTTCTCGACCGTCTCGAAGCGGAAGCTCTGCGTCGCCACCGACGGGCAGCCCACCAGCTGCACCGGCGGCGCCTTGAACAGCAGGCCGCCGTCCGGCGTCTTCGCGAGCGACCAGGTGCCGCGCTTCGCGAGGTCGTAGCCGTACGCGTAGTGCGTCTCGTAGCTCAGCGTGCCGGTCGAGTCCTTGTTGATGTTGTTGAAGCTCAGGAAGCGCAGCAGCTCGGCCATGCGCGGCCAGCCGGTCTTCAGCGTCCAGTTGACGCGCTGCTGGCTGCTGGCTTCCACCAGGATCAGCTTCTGCGCCGGCACGATCAACTCCGACAGCACCTGCGCCCGGTCGATCTCGGCGCACACCGGGCACTGGTGCCGCCCCTGGTGATACGCGGCCCAGGCCACGAGCAGGAAGCTCAGGCCGCCCAGCAACGCCCACTTGATGCCTTGCATCCGCTCTCCCGTCATGCGCAACGGATGCAGTATGCCCGCGTGGGGCTGCGGCCTCAGTGCTTCAGAAGAAGAAGCAGTAGGTCGTGGTGGACGGGCAGAAGACCTCGTCGACGTAGGTGCGCCGGTCCAGCAACTGGAAGCGGAACTCGTCGATCGTGAACGACAGGATCAGGTCGCTCGAGTAGGCGAGGTGGGCGTAGCCCTTGGGCCCGGTGATGTAGTGCTTGGGGTCGCCGATCGTCACGCTGAAGCTGGTCTTGTTGAACAGGTTGGCGAGCCGGCCGCGCACCTGTGCGCCGTAGTCGATGCCGTTGAACAGCAGCGCGCCGTCCGGGATCGAATCGATGCCGGCGAAGTGGATCGGCTGCAGCGAGCCGATGCTGTTCAGCGAGTTGTAGGCCTCCTGGGTCTTCTGGGCGAGCACCTGGTCCGCGAGCCGGGTGATCAGCGTGTCGACGACGATGTTGACGATCGGCACCCAGTCCACGTTGGTCGAGCACGAGTAGCTGCTCGACAGCGTGAAGTTCTGGACGCCGGTGACGGTGAACGTGCCCGCCACCGGATCCACCGTGCCGGTGACTGTCGTCCCCGGGTTGTTGCGCACCTGGATCGAGC
>NZ_JBFUCB010000912.1:0-1729 GCF_056405435.1 Rhizobacter sp. P1_G5
TCTGGCGCGCGCCCGAGCGCTGCAGCCAGCGCGCGGTGTGCAGGCCGAGCGCACCGAGACCGCCGGTGACGAGGTAACAGGCATCGGCGCGGACCTCGAACGAGGCGGCCACCGGCAGCCGCAGCACGATCTTGCCGATGTGCTTCGCTTGGGCCATGTGGCGGAACGCGTCGGCGGCCTGCGCGACATCGAACACCGTGACCGGCAGCGGCTGCAGGCTGCCGTCCTGCAGGCCGGCCTGCAGCTCGGCCAGCATCGGGCGCAGCAGGCGCGGCTCGGCGTAGGCCGCATCCCCCAGGTCGTAGGCCTCGTAGTGGATGCCCGGGCAGGCCTGCGCGACGGCCTCGGGGGTCCAGATGTCGCGCTTGCCGAGTTCGAGGAACCAGCCGCCCGGGGCGACGACGCCGAGCCCGGCCGGGATGAAATCGCCAGCCAATGAGTTCAGCAGCACGTCGACGCCGGCACCGCCGGTCGCGCGCATCAGCTCGGCGGCGAACGAGGTGCTGCGCGAATCCATCACCGCGCGCACGCCGATCGCGAGCAGGTGGGCGCGCTTCTCGGGTGAGCCGGCGGTGGCGTAGACCTCGGCGCCGGCACGCAGCGCGAGCTGCACCGCGGCGAGGCCGACGCCGCCGGCGCCGGCATGGATCAGCACGCGCTGGCCGCGCCGCAGCCCGGCGATGCCGAACAGGCCGTGGTGCGCTGTCAGGAAGGCGACCGGCAGCGCGGCCGCCTGCTCGTTCGACAGGCCCGGCGGAATGCGGGCGACGAAGGCGGCCGGCGCGACCGCCTCGCTGCCCATGCTGTCGTGCACGAAGCCGAACACGCGCTCGCCGACGCGCCAGCCCTCGACGGCCGTGCCGACTTCGCTGACGGTGCCGGCGCATTCGGCGCCGAGCGGGATGCCGCTGCCGGGGTAGACGCCGAGCGCAAGCAGCACGTCGCGGAAGTTCAGCCCGGCGGCGTGCACCTGGATGCGCAGTTCGTTCGGCTTCAGCGCGCGCGGGGCGAGTGCGCGCAGCGCCAGGCCGTCGAGGGTGCCGGGGCGTTCGACCTCGAGGCGCTGCAGCGGCGAAGCCGGTGTGGCGGCGGCGCGGCGCACGAGGCGTGGTTCGTGGCGCGTGCCACCGCGCAGCGCGACGCGCGGCAACGGGGCGGGCGACAGCAGCTCGGCCAGCAGCGCGCCCGTGTCGGTCGCGTCGGTGTCGATCGCGCGCAGCGGGAATTCGGGATGCTCGACGGCGAGCACGCCGAGGAAGGCCCAGGCACCGGCCGCGGCCGACGACGCCGGCGCCTCGTGCGGGCGCACGGGCTGCGAGGTCTGCGTGACGAGCCACAGCGCGACGGTGGGCGCCTCGGCATCGGCGGCCAGCGCCTGCAGCACATGAAGCAGCGAGCCGCTGGCGCGCAGTTCGGCGGCGGCGTCGTCGAGGCGGGGTGTGTCGAGGCTCCACAGCGAGACCACCGCGCGCGGCGTGCCGTGCGAGCGCCAGTCGGCGACGACCGAGTGCATCTGCGCCGCATCGCCCGGGTCGACGGACCAGCGGTTCGATTCGAGGCGCTGGAAGCGTTCGCCGGCGAGCACTTCGGTGCAGCGGGCGCCGCGGGATTCGAGCGCCTGGCGCAGCGTGGTGGCGAGGCCGCTGGCGTCGGAGAGGAGCAGCCAGTCGCCGGCGGCGTGGGCCCTCGACACCTCAGGCTGAACGGGGGAGGCAGGCTGCCACCGCAC
>NZ_JBFUCB010000913.1:0-1728 GCF_056405435.1 Rhizobacter sp. P1_G5
ACGTCCGACTGCGCGCCGCCGCCGACCGCGGTGACCGTGCCGACGTCGCGGCCCAGCAGGCGCGCGAACGGCTCCAGCATCCAGCGCGTGTTCAGCGCCACGCCCTCGAGGAAGGCACGGAAGATGTCCTCGCGCGAATGCTCCAGCGACAGGTTCAGCAACCCGGCGCGCAGCCGCGGGTCGTCGACCGGCGTGCGCTCGCCATGCAGCCACGGCGTGTAGATCAGCCCGCGCGCGCCCGGCGGCACGCGCGCGGCGATGCGGTTCAGCAGCTCGTAGGCGGCGGGGTGCTCCTCGTCGCCGGCGAGTTCGTCCGGGTGGTACAGGATGCGGTCGCGCAGGAACGACAGGTTGGCGCCGGCGGTCGACTGCAGCGCCATCGCGAGGTAGCGCCCGTCGACCGCGCAGGGCACGGCGGCGATCTTGTGGCGCACGTCGGTCTTCATCGCCGGCACGTGCGCCCCCAGCCACGACGAGGTGCCGAGGTAGAGGTGCGTCTCGTAGTCGCCGACGGCAGCACCGACCGCGACGGCCGAGGTGTCGATCGCGCCGCCGACGACGACCGTCTTCGGGTCGAGCCCGAGCGCCAGCGCGACGCCCGGCAGCAGCGGGCCCAGCACCTCGGTCGAGCGCACGATCTCGGGCAGCTTGTCGGCATCGACCCCCAGCAGGCGGATCAGGCCGGCGTCGTAGCGCACGTGGCGCGAATCGCGGTTGTCGGTGACCCAGCTTGTCAGCGCCGAATCCTGCGTCGCGCAGAAGCGGCCGGTCAGGCGCAGGTTCAGGTAGTCGGGCACGTTCAGGAACTTGTGCGTGCGGGCGCAGCGCTCGGGCTCGTGGTCGTGCAGCCACGTGATGTGGCCGGCCGAATCGCGGCCCGACAGCGACGGCGCGCCGCCGGTGAGCCGCAGCCAGCGCCACAGTTTCAGCGGGCCGTAGCCTTCGATGTTCAGCGCGCGGCCGCGGGCGCGGCGCGTGATCGCGTCGGCGCCGCGTGCATCGAGCCAGGTCATCGCGCGGCCGATCGGCTGGCCGGCGCTGTCGACGCAGACGGTACCCTCGGTCTGTGCCGAGCAGCACACCGCGACGACGCGGCGGCGCAGGCGTTCATCGGCCAGCAGCTCGCCGGCCGCGCCGATGAAGGCAGCCCACCAGTCGTGTGGATCCTGCTCGGCCGCGGCGCCGTGCACATGCAGCGGCACGGCGCGGAAGGCCCAGGCCTGCACGGTGCCGTCGATCGCCACCAGCGCGCACTTGCAGCCGGAGGTGCCGAGGTCGACCGCGAGCACCAGCCGTTCGTCAATGGACATCTCAGAACTTGCGGGAAACAGTGACGAAGAACTTGTTGTTGTCGGTGGCCTTCAGCTCGTCGCCGTCCTGCGCGAGGTAGAGCTCGCGCACGCGGGTGTGCGTGGTGACCCAGTCGGCGCTCCACTCGAAGCCCCAGCGCTTGTGCGTGATGCCGACGCGGTAGTCGGAGAAGTTCGCTTCCTTGAAGTTCTCGATCTTCTGGTAGCCGGCGTGCAGGTTCAGCGTGGTGRCCGGGTCGAGGTGGTGCTTGTAGTCGAGGTCGTAGAGCCAGCTGCCGCGCGAGTTGTTGTCGCCGCGGGCGTAGCACTCGAGGCCGGCGGTCGGGTCGGGCATCAGCGACAGCATCGTGCCGCACACGCCGCCGGTGTCGGCGCCGCGGTAGGTCTTGGAGATCACGTTCAGCACGCGGCCCTCGAT
>NZ_JBFUCB010000914.1:0-1725 GCF_056405435.1 Rhizobacter sp. P1_G5
CTGGCGACCGGCGCGCCGCTCGGCCGCATCGGCGACGACGACGACCTGAAGGGCGCGGCACTGTTGTTCGCGTCGGCGGCCGGCAAGCACATCACCGGGCAGATCCTCGCGGTCGACGGCGGCGTGAGTGCCGTGCATGGACACTGAGAGCAGGGGACATTGACCACGATGGAATTTCCGGTCCACATCCCCTTCGTCGAGCAACTCGGCTTCGAGCTGCTGAGGTTCGAGAACGGCGAGGCCGAGATCGGCCTGACGCTGCGCGACGAGCTGTGCAATTCATGGAGCGTCGCGCATGGCGGCGTCACGATGACCTTGCTCGATGTCGCGATGGCGCATGCCGCGCGCAGCAGCTCGATCAAACCGGGCGGGCAGCCGGGCGGCACCGGCGTCGTGACGATCGAGATGAAGACCAGCTTCATGCGCCCCGGCCTCGGCCGCATCGTCGGGCACGGCAAGCTGCTGCACGCGACCGCATCGCTCGCGTTCTGCGAGGGCAGGGTGGTCGATGCGAACGGCGAGCTGCTCGCCAGCGCGAGCGGCACCTTCAAGTACCTGCAAGGGCTTCCGGCGGGGGGACGCAAGATCCACCGCTCGAACGCCTCCGATTGATCCGAAGACACCACAGACAGGAGACATGCCATGACCACCAACCAGCAGATCGTCCTCGCGTCGCGCCCCGACAAGGAGGCTGTCGCAGGCAACTTCCGGCTCGAATCGAAGCCGTYGCCGGCACTGGCCGACAACCAGGTGCTGGTGCGCCACCACTACCTGTCGCTCGACCCGTACATGCGCGGGCGCATGAACGCCGGCAAGAGCTACGCGCAGCCGCAGCCGCTGGACCAGGTGATGATCGGCGGCACCGCCGGCGAGGTGGTCGAGTCGCGCCACCCCGGCTTCAAGGCCGGCGACAAGGTCGTGGGCATGGGCGGCTGGCAGCAGTACGGCGTGGTCGATGCGAGCCAGCCCGGCATGCTGCGCAAGGTCGACACCACGCACATCCCGCTGTCGGCGTATCTCGGCGCGGTCGGCATGCCGGGCGTCACCGCGTGGTATGGGCTGGTGAAGATCTGCACGCCGAAGGCCGGCGAGACCGTCGTCGTCAGCGCGGCCAGCGGTGCCGTCGGCGGCGCGGTGGGGCAGCTGGCCAAGGTGCGCGGTTGCCGCGCGGTCGGCATCGCCGGCGGGCCCGACAAGTGCCGCTACGTGGTCGACGAGCTGGGTTTCGATGCCTGCGTCGACTACAAGGCGCACCGCGACCCGAAGGCGCTGTACGCCGCGCTGAAGGAGGCCACGCCGGACGGCGTCGACGGCTACTTCGAGAACGTCGGCGGGCTGATGCTCGACACCGTGCTCGCGCGCATGAATGCGTTCGGCCGCGTTGCGCTGTGCGGGATGATCTCCGGCTACGACGGGCAGCCGATCCCGCTCACCTACCCGCAGCTGATCCTGCAGTCGCGGCTGAAGCTCGAGGGCTTCATCGTCAGCGAGCACATGGGCGTGTGGCCCGAGGCGCTGAAGGAACTGGGCACGCTGGTGGCGACCGGCAAGCTGAAGTACCGCGAGACGGTGGCGCAGGGGATCGAGTCGGCGCCGGAGGCGTTCCTCGGGCTGCTGAAGGGCGCCAATTTCGGGAAGCAGCTCGTCAAGCTGGTCTGAACCCGGGACACCGTCGGAGGTCGAACTTCGATGAACACCTCAAGCACTCCCGTCGCGGGGGAGGAA
>NZ_JBFUCB010000915.1:0-1717 GCF_056405435.1 Rhizobacter sp. P1_G5
CGCATGCCGGGCGGGCACAATCCGCCCATGGCCGACAAAGTGATTCCGCTGGCAGACCACCGCTATGCCTCCAGCGTGCCGCTGGTGCCTGCGCAATCGACTGCTCCCACCGGCCTGCTCGCCGACACGCTGGGCCGCCCGCTGCGCGACCTGCGCATCTCGGTGACCGACCGCTGCAACTTCCGCTGCAGCTACTGCATGCCGAAGGAAGTCTTCGACAAGCACTACGAGTTCCTGCCGCACAGTTCGCTGCTGAGCTTCGAGGAGATCGCGCGCCTGGCCCGCCAGTTCGTCGCGCACGGGGTGCGCAAGATCCGCCTGACCGGCGGTGAGCCGCTGCTGCGCAAGAACCTGGAGCGGCTGGTGGAGATGCTGGCCGCGCTGCGCACCGCCGGCGACGGGCTGCCGCTGGACCTCACGCTGACGACCAACGGCTCGGTGCTGGCGCGCAAGGCGCAGGCGCTGAAGGATGCCGGCCTGCAGCGCATCACCGTCAGCCTCGATGCGCTCGACGATGCGGTGTTCCGCCGCATGAACGATGCCGATTTCCCGGTCGCCGACGTGCTGGCCGGCATCGAGGCGGCGCAGCGCGTCGGGCTCGGCCCGATCAAGATCAACATGGTGGTCAAGCGCGGCACCAACGACGACCAGATCGTCGCGATGGCGCGGCACTTCCGCCACAGCGGCGCGGTGCTGCGCTTCATCGAGTACATGGACGTCGGCGCCACCAACGGCTGGCGCATGGACGAGGTGCTGCCGTCGGCCGAGGTCGTCGCGCGCATCGCCGCCGAGTTCCCGCTGCAGCCGCTCGGCGCGCAGCAGCCCGGCGAGACCGCGCAGCGCTGGCGCTATGCCGACGGCGCCGGCGAGATCGGCGTGATCTCGAGCGTGACGCAGGCCTTCTGCCACGACTGCAACCGCGCGCGGCTGTCGACCGAGGGCAAGCTCTACCTGTGCCTGTTCGCGCACCGCGGCCACGACCTGCGTGCGCTGCTGCGCGAGGGCCGCAGCGATGCCGAGATCGCCGCGGCGATCGGCGGCGTCTGGAACCGGCGCGCCGACCGCTACTCCGAACTGCGCAGCGAGGCCGGCGCCGACCCGTCATCCGCGCCGGCCGGGCGCCGCGTCGAGATGCACTACATCGGTGGATGAGCCTCGATGATCTCGAGCGACTCCGCGCGCCGCGCGGCCCCTGAGCTGCTGGTGATCCGCACGCTTGACGTCGTCGACCTGCCGGCCTACAAGGCGCTGCGCGACGCGATGCTGCAGGCCTTCCCCGATGCCTTCACCTCCGACGCGCACACCGAATCGCGCAAGCCGGCCGAGGTCTACCTGCCGCGGCTCGGGCTGGGGCAGCCGGGCGGCGGGCAGTTCACGCTCGGTGCCTGGGACGACGGCGAACTGCTGGGCGCCCTCACCTGCGAACGCGAGAACCGCGCCAAGGTGCGGCACATCGGCCACATCGTCGGGATGATGGTGCAGGCGCAGGCGGCGGGCCGCGGCGTCGGGCGCGCGCTGCTGGCCGCCGGCATCGAGCAGGCGCGCGCGGCCGACGGCATCGAGCTGCTGACGCTGTCGGTCACGTCGACCAACCGGCGCGCGGTGCGGCTGTACGAGGGCGCCGGCTTCGTGCGCTACGGCACGCTGAAGCACGCGATCAAGCTCGACGGCATCTACCATGACAAGGACCTGATGTCGCTCGCGCTGTGATGAGCTC
>NZ_JBFUCB010000916.1:0-1707 GCF_056405435.1 Rhizobacter sp. P1_G5
GCGGTGGCCGGCGGGCCGGCGGCGCCGCTGTCCAACGCCGGCGTCGCGCCGGGCGTGGCGACCCCGAAATCGGGGGTGGCGCGGGTGGCGGCGCCGAGCGAGGTGCGCACCCGCAACGCCGTCTTCAAGCTGGCGGGCTTCGACGAGCTGCCCGGCTGGCAGCAGGACGACCTGCGCGCCGGCTGGGGCGCGTTCCGCAATTCGTGCGAGGCGCTGCGCAAGCGCGACGAATGGCGCGAGATCTGCGACGCGTCGCAGCGCGTGCCGGCCGCCGACACGGCGGCGATGCGGGGCTTCTTCGAGAGCCGTTTCTCGCTGCTGCGCATCCTGAACACCGATGCGAGCCGCGAGGGCGACATCACCGGCTACTTCGAGCCGCTGCTGGACGGCCAGCGCCAGCGCAGCGCCGTCTACGACGTGCCGGTGCTGGGCGTTCCGCGCGACCTGTACACGATAGACTGGTCGAGGGTGCCGAAGGCGCAGCGGCGCGGCGTGATCGCGGTGCGTCCGGACGGCAACCAGCTGGTGGTGCTGCCGGCGCCGCAGGCCGGCAGCTACGCGATGGACCTGCGCCGCTTCGAGCTGGACGACCGGGATCGCCGGCTGCGCGTGCGGCTGACCGGCAGCGGGGCCACGGCCCGTGCCGAGCCGTACTACACCCGGGGCGAGCTGGAGGCGCTGAACCTGCCGCAGGACATCGGCGCGCCGGTGCTCGCCTGGGTGGCCGACGGGCTGGCGCTGTATGCGATGCAGGTGCAGGGCTCGGGGCGCATCCGCCTGCCCGACGGCAGCATCCTGCGGGTGCAGTACGCCGAGCAGAACGGGCATCCGTTCAAGCCGTTGCGGGTGGCAGCGGTCAAGAGCACGAAGGTCGTGACGCGCGGCACCGGTGCGGCGGCGGAGCAGCCGCAGGAGTTCGTGCTGGAGGACGACGAGGCGGTGGCGGATGAAGCACCGGTCGTGACGCGAGGCGGCAAGCCCGTGCCGGCGGCGCCGCGCAGCCCGTCGCGGGCATCGGACAGCCTCGTCGACCAACTGCTTGGCGGCGCAAAGGCGCCGGCAGCAGCGTCTGCGAAGGCGCCGGCGCGAGTCACACAGGGCCGGCTGGTATCCGACCCCAGCTATGTGTTCTTCAAGCCGGTGACCGACCGCCCGGCGGCCGAGGGCCCGCAGGGGGCGCTGGGCGTGCCGTTGACGGCGGGGCGTTCGGTAGCGGTCGACCCCAGGGTGACGCCGCTCGGCTACCCGGTGTTCCTCAGCGCGCCGGCGCCGTCGGGCTCGGCGATCCAGGTGCAGCGGTTGGTGTTCGCACAGGACACCGGCGGCGCGATCCGCGGTGCGGTGCGGGCCGACTATTTCTGGGGCTTCGGCTCCGAGGCCGGGCAGAACGCCCGAAGCACGAAGCACCGCGGGCAGATGTGGGTGTTGTTGCCGACGGCGGAGGCGAAGCGGCTTTCCAGCAGCCGGATCGTCACGCGGGGTGGCGCAGTCGCTTCCGACGTCGAGCCGGGGCAGTGCCTGGTGGCTGACGGAGACTTCTGCTCAGAGGCCGACTGATTTTCCAGAGCACCCGCACGCTCGTCGGTCACTTCAGTCTTTTCCCCCCRACAAGAGCKGGTGGTGCTTGGCGTCGCGGCGGGTGAGGGGCTGGGCTGGGGGCGATTTCTGAGGCGACGAAGAAGCTTGGCTTCGGGGGTGGCGCGCGCC
>NZ_JBFUCB010000917.1:0-1701 GCF_056405435.1 Rhizobacter sp. P1_G5
GGTGCCGCAGGTGCCGGGGCTGCTGGTGTAGCTGACGCGTCAGCCGGCCTTCCGGCGTGCCGCAATGCGCCGCGCCGCCGCGTTGCCGTGGAAGAACGCCTCCTCGAACACCGAGTACCCCGACAGGTCCGCATGCGCGAACTGCACCCGGCCGCTGCCTGAGGCCAGTGCCGCCAGCGCGGGGTTGCCGCGCACGCCGGGCAGCGGAATGCTCATCGCATGGCCGTAGCGCATCAGGTCCATGCGCACCAGCTTGTCGGGCAGGTCCGGATGGGCGCCGACCAGCGTCTGCACGACGGCCTGCGACCAGGCCTGCCACGGCTGCTCCAGCAGGCGCTTGCGCTGCGCGATCAGCTGCGCCTCGTTGTCGCCGCCCAGCGCCCAGTAGACCGTCAGCACCATCGGCCCGGGGTAGGGCCGCGTCGCCTGGTGCATCGCGTCGACATACCCGAGCGTGCTGCTGCCGTACAGCACGTTGTCCCACGACGGCGGCGCGCCGGGCTGGTCGACCAGCGCGTCCGACAGCTGCAGGTTCGCGACCAGCCACGGGGCATGCCGCATCCCGGCCACCGCCGCCTGCAGCGCGGCCGGCGGCGTGCGCAGTACGCGGGCCGAGATGAACAGCGGCGTCGCGAGCACCGCGTGTGGCGCGATCCAGCGTTCGGTGCGCTGCGCCTTCGCGTTCCACAGGTCCAGCGTCACCTCGTGCCGGCCTTCCTCGAGCGCCAGCGCGACGCAGCCATCGTGCAGCCGGCCGCTCAGCGGCGTCGCCAACCGCTGCGCGAGCCAGGCGTTGCCTTCGGGCCAGGTCAGCACGCCGTCGTCGCGCGCCCGCGCGTCCCGGGGGTCATCCCCCGGGGCATGGAAGCCGTGCCGGCTCGCGAAGTAGTGCAGCCCGGCCCAGGCCGATACCTGTGCGGCCCCGGCGCCGTAGTCGTCGCGGCAGCAGTAGTCCAGGTACCAGCGCAACGGCGGGGCGGTGATGCCCTGGTCGTCGAGCCAGCGCGCGAATGTCACGCCGTCGAGGGCCTGCATCGCCGGCGTCCACGCGGCGCGTGCTGTCGGCAGCGCGAAGCTGCCGGTCGGCCCGGCCAGCGACACCAGCTCGGCGAAGCGCCGATACTGCGCCAGCGTCGCGTCGCGCTGCGATTCGGGCAGCGCCGCGATCGGCGGCAGCAGGCCGTCGTGCCAGTGGCCGTCGATGAAGAGCCGCTCCTGCGGGCTGTGGCACAGGTGGCGCTCGTCCCACACCGCGCGCCCGCCCTCGCTGCGGCGCAGCCCCAGCGATTCGAGCAGGCCGATCAGCTCCACCGCGTCGTCGCCCGGCACCGGCAGGTAGTGCGCGCCGAGCGGGCAGGCCATGCCGCCCATGCGGTGCGCGCGGCTGTTGCCGCCGGCGCCATCCTCCAGGTCGAACACGTGCACGTCGTCGATGCCGGCCAGGCCGAGTTGACGCGCACACGACAGCCCGGCGATGCCGGCGCCGACGACGATCACGCCGGCGCGCTTGTGCACCGTCGGCTCGGCCAGCGTGCGGCCGCCGTCGCGCAGCCGGTGGCCGCGCTCGTGCTGCGCGCCGACCCATTCGCCGCCGTAGGCTGCAGGACGTTTCGCATCGCAGCCGGCCAGGCCGGTGAGGGCAGGCGCCGCCAGCGCGGCGGCCGTTGCGGCGAGCAGCGTGCGCCGGTCGCGGTCGGGGAG
>NZ_JBFUCB010000918.1:0-1701 GCF_056405435.1 Rhizobacter sp. P1_G5
GGTGCGAGATGCGCGCGACCTGGTCAGCCACCTCGCGCCGCGTCTCGGCGGGTGCCAGGGCCACCGCCATCGAGATGATGTTCAACGGGTTGCGGATGTCGTGCGCGACGGTGGCCGCCAGCGAGCCCAGCTCGGCGAGGCGCGCCTGCAGCTGCCGCTCGCGCTCGCGCTCGGCGATCTGGCGCGCCTGCTCGACGCGGGCCGCCGCTTCGGCGACGACGCTGCCGAACAGCTCGGCCACCTGGCGCGGGCCGGGCGGCGCGGCCTCCCAGCCGTGCAGCGCGGTGGTCCRGCCTTCAGGGCCCGCCAGGYACACCAGCGAAGGCGCGGATGCAGGAGCCTCCGGCAGCTCGCCCACATGCACCTCCACGCGCGTGCCGATGCGCTGGCTCAGCAACGCCGCGGCGCGCTCGGCCAGCGCCTGCGGCGTCTCGGGCGATTGCAGCGCGAGCCGCCACGCGCCCAGGTCGGCCGCCGACACCTCGCCGCCCGGGTACACCAGCCGCTCGGCGAAACGCCGCACCGGCCCGTTCAGCGCGAGGCAGCTGGCCGCCACCGCGAGGCCACCGATCCAGCGCGACTCGATCGGCAGCAGCGGCGTCACCGCGACGATCGCCGCGCCCAGCGCCAGCAGCAGCGCCCACACCAGCGCGCGGCGCGCCCAGGCATTGGCGACGAACACGCCGTAGCGCAGGATGCCGTAGACGAGGATCAGCGGATAGAACGGCAGCCCGAGCAGCGGGAACGGGTACACCGGCCAGTCGAGCACCGCGATGCCGTAGCCGGTGAGGCACAGCATGCCCCACAGGCACGATGCGGTGACGGCGGCGATCTGGTTGAAATACTGGTTGAAACCGGGCCGGCGCGCGCGCATCAGCGTGTGCAGCAGCACCGAGACGCCGCCGATGCCGAGGATCACCCACGCCATGCTGGCGATCCAGCCGCTGAGGTTGGCGATGGCTATCCAGCCGATGTCGCGGTGCGCGACCAGGTGCCCGGGCACCAGGATCTCGGCCGCGATCGTCGACACCGCCCCCAGCGCATACGCGGCCGCGACGCCGGCACGGCCGATCTCGACGCGACAGAACACCACGCAGAAGTGGAAGAAGAACGACGAGGTGAGCGGCGCGGTCGCGAGCAAGGCCATCGCGAGGCGCTCGACGCCGGGGCCGAACCAGTTCGGCAGCTCGTTGCCGGTGATCCAGATCGCGATGCCGGTCAGGAAGGCGGCCAGCAAGCGCGCCCCCGCCACCCGGTCGGCCCACCACAGCAGCACGCCGGCCAGGGTCAGGGTCTCGAACAGCGCAAAGGCCAGGGTGGCGTGGATCAGCATGCAGTGGTGACCTGTCAACCAGGTTGACGACGAGGGGTTCGCGCACTGTATACGAAGTATGCAGGCCGAAATACAAAACCCAATCAAATCAACGGCTTGCGATCGGCGAAGGGGGTGGTCCGGTTCTCGCGATAGAGGGTGTGTCAGCCACCTTCGAACCACGCCATGACTGCCCTCACTGCCCTGCTTGCCACCCGCCTGCGCCGCGCCTCTGCACCGAGCCGCAGCCCCTCGCGCGCCGCGCCGCTCGACCTGGCCGCGCTGGTCGGCGCTGCCGGCTGGGCCCGGCTGCCGGCCGCGGTGCAACGCCGCTTCGGTTGCGCCCACGGCGACACCACCTACATCGGCCACCTGGAGCTGGGCTGCTC
>NZ_JBFUCB010000919.1:0-1698 GCF_056405435.1 Rhizobacter sp. P1_G5
ACCCAGCGGCCCCCATGGAACCGGCTTTGCCGGGCCATCGGGGGCGCCCCCCCGGGGGGGAGGCGCGAAGCGCTTCGGGGGGGGTCAAGGTCTGACCCGCATGTCGTGCATCGTGGGCATCATGTTGCTGTTCATGTGGAACATCACCCACAACGAACCGCTCAGCGTGATCACCACCAGCACCAGCGTGAAGATCAGCGCCAGCATCGTCCAGCCGCCTTCCGAGCGGGCGTTCATGTGCAGGAAGTACACCATGTGCACGACGATCTGCACCGCGGCGAAGCCGAGGATCACCAGCGCGGTGGTGCTGGAGTTGTTGAACGCCTTGCCCATCACCAGCCAGAACGGGATCGCCGTCAGGATCACCGACAGGATGAAGCCGGTGGCGTAGCCCTTCAGCGTGCTGGGAGCGTGGCCGCTGTCGTGACCGTGGTCATCGTGGTGATCGTGATCGTGGTCATGTGCGCTCACGGCAGCACCCCCATCAGGTAGACGAACGTGAAGACGCCGATCCAGACGACGTCCAGGAAGTGCCAGAACATCGACAGGCACATCACGCGGCGGCGGTTCGGCGCGGTCAGCCCGTGCTTGCCGAGCTGGAACATCAGCGTGACCAGCCAGACGATGCCGAAGGTGACGTGCAGGCCGTGCGTGCCCACCAGCGTGAAGAACGACGACAGGAACGCGCTGCGCTGCGGGCCGGCGCCTTCGTGGATCAGGTGCGCGAACTCGTACAGCTCCAGGCTCAGGAAGCCCAGGCCGAACAGCCCGGTGACGCCCAGCCACACCAGCGTGGCGCGCAGCCGCTTGCGCTGCATCTCGAGCACCGCGAAGCCGTAGGTGATCGACGACAGCAGCAGCAGCGAGGTGTTCACCGCCACCAGCGGCAGGTCGAACAGGTCGGCGCCCGACGGGCCGGCCGCGTAGCTGCGGCCCAGCACGCCGTAGACGGCGAACAGGCACGCGAAGACCAGGCAGTCGCTCATCAGGTAGAGCCAGAACCCGAGCAGGGTGCCGTTCTCCGGATGGTGTTCCTCGCGCAGGTAGTAGCGCGGCGCGGTCGGGTCGACCGCGGCAGGGTTCAAGGTGAGATCAGACATGGGCAGCGAGCATCTGGGTGCGTGCGTTCTCGGTGCGGACGACTTCATCCGCGCCGATGTGGAAGTCGCGCTTGTAGTTGAAGGTGTGGACGATGATCGCCGCCATCATCGCGACGAAGCCGAGCACGGCCGGCAGCCACATCTGCCAGATCATCGCGAAGCCGACCGCCGCCGCGAGGCCGGCGATGATGAAGCCGGCGCCGGTGTTCTTCGGCATGTGGATCGGGATGAAGCCGTCGGTCGGGCGCTCGAACTTGTTGGCCTTCATGTCGTACCAGGCGTCGTTGTCGTGCACCACCGGCGTGAACGCGAAGTTGTACGACGGCGGGGGCGAGGCGGTCGACCACTCGAGCGTGCGGCCGTCCCACGGGTCGCCGGTCACGTCGCGCAGCTGTTCGCGCCGCATGAAGCTCACCACCAGCTGGATCAGGAAGCTGCCGATGCCGAGCGCGATCAGGAACGCACCGAACGCGGCGATCACGAACCAGATCTGCAGCGACGGATCCTCGAAGTGGCTCAGGCGGCGCGTGACGCCCATCAGGCCCAGCACGTACAGCGGCATGAACGCGAAGAAGAAGCCGGTCTGCCAGAACCAGAA
>NZ_JBFUCB010000920.1:0-1697 GCF_056405435.1 Rhizobacter sp. P1_G5
GTCCACCCACAGCCTGTCGTCGGCCAGCAGCCTTGCCAGCGGCTGGTAGCGCGCCGGCGTGTCGTCGCCGCGCGCGGCCAGCCACTGGTTGCCGAGGATGCCGTCGAAGCTGTCGTACAGCGCCAGGTTGCGGCCGATCTCGGGCGCGAACTTCTGCCAGTCCACCGGGTCGGCGCGGTTGTACTCCTCCTTCATCGCGTCCGCGTCGTCGCTCGAGCCGATGGTGTGCAGCAGCGCATTGCCGGTCAGCGCGCGCCCCATGCGATCGATCGGCTTGCCCAGCAGCGGGCGGCCCGGTGCGGGCCGTTGCCGGTAGGTCCGCCCCCAGACCGCCAGCAGCGGGCCGCCCTGGTTCACGACCGACAGGTCCACCGAAACGACCAGCGCCGAGGTTTTCCATCCGGCCAGGAAATTCTTCGCCGGCTCGCCCTGGGTCTGGCGCCACTGCGCGAACACCTGCGCGGAGGTCTCGGCGTCGAACGCGAAGCAGCCGGCGGCATCCTTCGGCGCCTTGCCTTTCTGGATCGCATCGGCCGCAAGGTTCAGCGCGGCGCGCGTGCCCTTCACGTTGTTGAAGTACGGGTCGTCGCGCAGCCCGGCGAACACCCTGAAGCGCTTGTGGCGGCCTTCGAGGCCCTCGGCCCGGCTGGCATCGCCGCGCAGCTCGTCGCGGATGTCGCCAGGATCGCCCGCCCAGCATTCGGCCGCGTTCGCGACGTTGAAGCGGCACAGGATCGTCGTGCTGCTGGTCGTGCTGCCGAAGCGCGGGCCGCTGTCGACGTGGAACACGTACTGGACCTGGTCGGAGAACTGGCGGCCGACGATGTCCATCACCAGGTTCAGCCGCCGGCCGTCGGCGGAAGTCCAGGCGTAGAGGTCGCCGATGTCGGCTGCCGGGTCGGCGATCACGGTGGGCGTGTCGAGGTGGTCTGCCGCCTGGGCGGCCGGCGCCATGCCCATCGCGGCGGCGAGGCAGGCCAGGGCGCAATGCAGTCGGGTGTTCATCGTTCGGTGTGGATTGATGGAGGAGCTGCCAGCGTAGGCACTGCACGCGCAGCCGACTTGGCAAAAACTGCTGTCGCCCGCCCCCGGCTCCTAGAATTGCAGCCACTCCACCACCCGGCACGCCATGCCTGCTGCTCCGTCCGAAGGCCCCGCCGCCGACCGCGACTACCGCCCGCTGCGCGGCGCGTGCGGGCTGCACCTGATTCGCTGCGCGTGCCGCGCGGGTGCCGGCGAGCGGCCCCGTGACGAGGAGCACCGGGCGTTCTCGGTCACGCTCGTCGAACGCGGCTTCCTGGGCTACCGCACGCGCGCCGGTCGCGCAGTGCTCAGCCCCGGCTGGCTGATGCTCGGCAACCCGGGCGAGGGCTACGTCTGCTCGCACGAGGAAAGCGACGGCACCGGCGACGATTGCGTGGTGCTGTCGGTCTCGGCGCGGGCCTTCGACGACGCATCCGCTGCGCTCCGCCTGCCGGGCTTGCCTGCGCGCTTCGGCCGCGCGGCCTTGCCGCCGTCGCCGCGGGTGTCCGCGCTGCTGGGATCGCTGGCGGACGACGGCATCGAGGGCTTCGCGCTCGAAGAAGCGGCGCTGCAGGTGATCGGCATCGTGCAGGGTTCGCTGCACGAGGGTGCGGCACCGGCGGCCGTGTCTCGGCAGGACGAGCGGGCGCTGGCCGCCGCGCACTGCATCGAGC
>NZ_JBFUCB010000921.1:0-1696 GCF_056405435.1 Rhizobacter sp. P1_G5
GCACAGCGGCAGGTGCTGCGGCGCGTGATCGGCGTGCTCGAATCGCTGCCGCCGCTGCGGCGCGAGGTGTTCCTGCTGTTCCGGGCCTATGGGTTCACGCGCACCGAGATCTCGCAGCGGCTCACGCTCAGCGAGGCGGCGGTGGCCAAGCACCTGGTGCGGGCGGCGCTGGATTGCTCGCGGGTGTTCGCCGAGATGCAGGCCGAGCTGATCGAGACGCCGGCGGTGTCACCGCGCAGCAGCTTCCGTGCGACGCTGGCCGAGGAGTGGGCATGAGCCCGATGGCTCCCGCCGAGAAACTGATCGAGCACGCGCTCGACCTGGTCGTGAAGAGCGAGGTCGAGCCGGAGCCGGCGGCCGGCCGGGCGCTCGCGCGGCTGCGGCAGTGGATCGCATCGTCGCCCGAGCATGCGGCGGCAGCCGACGAGGCGCGCCGGCGCTGGCAGATGCTGGGCGGGATGTCGGAGGGGCTGAGGGAGCATTTCGATGAACCGGTCGCCGCCCCACACGCCGCGGGGCGCCGAAACCTGCTGCTGACCGCGGCCGCGTTGCTCGGCGGCGCGGCGCTCGCCGGCCGGCTGGGCTGGCAGTACTGGCAGGCGCCGGTGTTCAGCGCGGCGTACCGCACGCAGCCGCTGCAGCTGCTCAACGTCGGCTTGCCCGATGCCCAGCCCGGCACGCAGCTGGCGCTCGGTGCCGACAGCGCGATCGACGTGCGGCTGCACCGGCAGCGCCGCATCGTGCGGCTCGACGGCGGCGAACTGCGCTGCGACGTGGCGCACGACGCCGCGCGGCCGTTCGAGGTGCTGACGCGCCAGGCGCGCATCGAGGTGCTGGGCACGGTGTTCAGCCTGCGCGAGCGCGGCGGCGCGCTGACGGTGGGCGTCGAACGCGGGCGGGTGCAGGTGGCGCTGCGCGAAGCGGCCGAGGCCGGCAGCCCGGACCGCTTCGGCTCGCCGATCGTGCTGGCCACCGGCGAGCTGCTCGACATCCGCAACGGCATCGCACAGCCACCGCACCTGGGCGACGCGGCGGCCCTCGCCGGCTGGCGCGACGGCTGGCTCAGCTTCCAGGACACCCCGCTGCGCGAGGCGCTGGCCAGCGTCAACGCCTACCGCACGGCACCGATCGTCAGCACCGATCCGCGCGTCGACGCGATGCGGCTGACCGGCCGCTTCCCGGTGCGGGATGCGGCCGGGTTGCTGGCGGCGCTGCCGCAGGTGTTGCCGGTGGTGGTGCGGATGAGGGCGGATGGGGGCGCCGAACTCACGGTTCGGCAATGAAGGCACTGTCCAAACCACGCCGCACCGGCTGACTCATTCGGATTGAATCAACCTGTCGTGCACCATCACTGGTTCGAAGCATCATTGAGAATTCGGTCGTACAGGTATACATCCGTATTCGGTGCATTGTCACTGCCGCCGAACTGCGGGTACTGCATGCCCTGCTGATATTGCTGGTACTGGTGTGGCTGAAGCGGTTGCGAAATCGGATTTAGACCAATTGCCTGCGGATATGGATAGGGATTCAGACCGGGGCTCGACAGCGGCGAGATCGACACCTGTGGATGCTGGCCCCTAGGAGACAAGTTCAAGTCAAAGTTTTCACTAACCTTATTCAAATTCAGCGGCCCAATATTTATAACATTTTTCGAATTCCACTCCCCCTTCTGGCTTACATTGGGTTCCCCTGATAC
>NZ_JBFUCB010000922.1:0-1693 GCF_056405435.1 Rhizobacter sp. P1_G5
GATCTGCAACGCCCGAAGCGGTGGCAGCCGATCCGCCACCCGCTTCGTTCCGATGCGATGGCCGGACCCATTGCTCGCAAATGACATCGTGCCGTGAAGCCAAGTTCTTCCTGAAGAATTGCCCGGGCACGAAGATGGACGGCAACAATGATGGCGTGCCCTGCGAGCAGCAGTGGTGCACGAGCCCTTTCGCCAACTAGTTCCGACCAGGGGAGACTCAACTTGTCGAGCACAGAGCGCACTTATGCGTGGCAATGCTTCGCCTGCGAGGGATCCAATCCAGCACGCATCGATCACTGCACGTCTTGCGGCTTCCCAGCCAGGGCCACGGGACGGCAGATCGAGGCGGCTCGCACCACAGGAACGACAGCTGCTGCCAAGCCCATCGAGTTGCAGGAGCGCAGCGCCATCGATTCCATCGCGGAGGTTCTGGCTCCACTTCCGATATGGCGCCAGGCCATCGCGGTCTTCGGCGGAGTGCTGGGCGCGGGCGGTGCAATCTGGCTCCAACTCACGTGGTCGTTCACCGGGATCGCCTGGGGCTTCGGCGCGGTGTTGCTCGGAGTCGTCCTGATGGCCGCTGGCACGGGTCGGAAATGAACGTGGACTACCGGGAGTTCGACAGCCTCTGCAAGCGGTAGCGATCGCGGCAGCGGCCTCACGCCAGGCTGATGCTCCCGTCCTCGTCATCCGCCCGCAGCCACCCGATCGCCAGCGCGATCAGCACGCCGCCGATCGCCATCGCGATCCAGCGCCAGTGCCGGTTCGACTCCACCAGCTCACCGTCACGCGCAATGTGCACGCACTGGCGCAGCAAGCGCGTCGCCTGCACCTGGATCGCATCGCCATCCTTCAGCCGCTGGTACGCCGCATACCCGACCGAGCAACTCGCCACCTGCCCGCCCACCAGGTGCAGCGTGTAGCTGGTGTCGCCGGAGCGGTTGTCGCGGCGCGCCGACTCACCATCGTTGACGTGGCTCGTGTGCTGGTCGACCCGCAGGGTTTCGTCGCGCAGCGGCAGTGCGGTGTCGCTCAGCAGCACGACACCACCGATGAAGAACAGGCAACGCAGCAGCAGCTTGAACACAAGGCCTCACTTCGAAGGGTCGATCGGCTCGACCAGGTGCGCCCGGTTCGCGGGCGCGGCATACGGCTCGGGCCAGAACTCCACCAGCCGCGTGATGAGCCCGTCTTCCACCGTGAAGAAACTGAGCGCGCGCGCCGACTGCACGCCATCGGTGACCGACACGTCCGACACCGCCTCGCCCTGCCCGCCCACCAGCCGGTTGATCGTGAAGCGCCACGGCCCGTGGGCGGCGTACTCGGTGTTCATCTGCGCGAAGTTCTGCGCGCCGCGGATGCGCTCGTTCGACTGCGGCCACTCCAGCACGAAGCCAGGCGCCAGCACCTGCGCCACGGCAAAGAAATCGTTCGTCGCCATCAGGCGCCAGAACGCCTGGACGGTGTCGACGGCAGCGGGATTCGGCATGCCGGCATTGTCACGCCGAACCGCGCTTCGCCGCCGGCTCGGCCGGCCGCACCCAGCGCGCCAGCGTCGCGAACATCTCCTCGACCTTGATCGGCTTGGCAATGTGGTCGTTCATCCCCGCAGCCAGCACCTTCTCGCGATCCCCGACCATCGCATTCGCCGTCATCGCGATCACCGGCAGGTCCTGCAGCCGCGGCTGCCGGC
>NZ_JBFUCB010000923.1:0-1691 GCF_056405435.1 Rhizobacter sp. P1_G5
GCGCCGGCCTTGGTCGTGATGACGATCACACCGCCGGTCGCGCCTTCGCCGTACAGCACCGCGCCGCTGCCGCGCAGCACCTCGATGCGCTCGACCGAGTCGATCGGGATGCCGGCCAGCCGCGTGCCGCCCAGGTCGGCCTCGCTGATCCTGATGCCGTCGACGATCACCGCCTGGTTGTTGTCGGAGGTGGTGCCGAAGTTGCGCAGGTCGAGCGAGTAGTCGCCGCCGCCGTAGAAATCGAGCCGGCCGGGCACGCCCAGCAGCTTCATGATCGCGTCGTTGACCGTCGTGACGCCGGCCTCGCGGATGTCGGCCGAGGTGATCACGCTGACGCCGAACGGCAGCTTCGACGCGTCTTCCGGAAAGCGCGTCGCGGTGACGATCACCGGCGCGAAGACACGGCTGCCATCGGCCGCGACGGCGGCCGTCTGCGCCTGGGCGGCGGCCAGCGGGAACAGGGAGGCACAGGCCACGGCGCAGGCGCCGGCAAGCAGGCTCGGCGCGACGGGCGCGCGCAGCTGCGAGGAACGAGAAATCATGAAGGAACTGCCATCGATCAAGCCGTGCGCGCCAGCTTCCCCGCTGGTGCGCACCCATGGCGCCGCGCTTGCACGCGACGCCGCCTTGTTGGCCGGTATCCGGGCTGGCGGAAGGACCCCTGACGCCTTCCCAGAGCCGAGGGGCTCCAGTGGCGATGCGCAGGGGCTGAAGCCGGGTGGCTTCGTCCGCTTACCGTTGCGGGGGCAGCGCAGGTGGGCCGTGCGACCGTGCGGTCGGGCAACCTCTGCTTCCCGTTTAACTGTGCCGGCGTGAACACCGGCACGGGCACCAACGGGCGCGATTGTAAGCAGGCGCAGGCGCCCCCTCTACAATCGGTTCACACTCCACCTTTGATGCGCCATGGCCAAGATCAACGAACTTGCCGAACGCGTCGAGCGCTTGTTGCTGCGGCACGATGAACTGAAGCGCACCAACGCCCTGCTCGAACAACAACTCGCCACCGTCACGCATGAGCGCGACAACCTGCGCTCGCGGCTGAACGCGGCGCGTGGCCGCATCGATGCGCTGCTCGAGCGCCTGCCGGCCGACCCGGCGGCGGTCGGTGCCGATTCCGGAGCGCGCACCAAATGAAGCAGATCGAAGTGACGATCATGGGGCAGAGCTACATCCTCGGCTGCCCGGAAGGCGGCGAGGCCTCGCTGCTCGAAGCGGTGGGCAACGTCGACCGCGAGATGAGCGCGATCCGCGATGGCGGCCGTGTCAAGGCGCGCGAGCGGATCGCGGTGCTGGCGGCACTCAACCTCGCCTACGCACTGGCCGAACGGCCCGCTGCGCCGAAGTCGTCGCCCGCTCCGGCGCCGGCTCCTGCCTCGGCATCGTCGAGCAGCGAAGACATCGACATAGACGCTTTGATCCACCGTGTCGACCAAGCCCTTGGCGCCGACGGGCAATTGCTTTGAACAGACACACTCGCGCCGGATGACGCGCGTAGAATTCTTCGAGTCCGTTGCGTTCGCGTGAGTTTTATATTTCCTTGAACCGATGCTCTTATGAGCAAGGGCTTGGAACATCGCCCGGTTGGTGTGATCGTCTCGCGTCAGATGAACCCGAAGCCCGGCTGACCTCGCCCACCTGAACTGCCTGGGTTCAGGAATGCGGCTCACGGTGCGTGACGGACACCTTATCTT
>NZ_JBFUCB010000924.1:0-1687 GCF_056405435.1 Rhizobacter sp. P1_G5
TCGCCGGCCTGTGTGCCACGCTTGCCGCCTGCGGTGGCGGCGGTGACGATTGCCCGCTCGCAGTCGACCCTCCGGTCGAGACGCTGCCCGACCTCAGCGACTGCTTCACGGTCAAGCCCGGCCTGCGCTACACGATCTCTGATCCGGACAAGACCTACATCGCGAAGTCGGCCCTCTACACGCAGGAAAAGTTCGACGGTGCCGTCCACCCGGTGCAGATCGAGTACTTCGACGTCGAAGGCACCTTGCGCGCCGCCGCGCTGTACTTTTCGGTCGAGGCGGACGGCGTGCGCTTCTGGGGCGACTACGACTACACACCCGAGAGCGTGCAGGCCACGAAGTCGGTCTACACCGGCTTCCTGGTGCCGAAGACGCTGGCCCCCACGCAGACGGTGACGATCCACTACACCGACAACAACTACTTCACGAACGGCGGCTTCCTGGCCGAAGCCGAGCAAGAGACGTGGACCTTCGAAGGCCACGAGACACTGACGATGGCCGGCCGCAGCTTTCCAAACGCCTGCCGCTTCAAGGTCGTCAACGATGCCCAGCCATCCTTCGGGACGACCGTGGTGTGGGCCGCGCCCGGCTACGGGCCGATCCAGTACAAGTTCATCGATGTCGACGGCACGGTCAGGGGCGTGCGCACTCTCGCCAGCGTGACCGAACCCTGAGCGCCGCGCGGTCATTCCCGTRAAACGTAATGTGTCGGCATGCCGGGCCGACACACAGGCCTACGAAGAAACCGCGGTGGTGGCGGTGCGCGACCAAGAATCCGCGCACCTGCCACTCCGCACCACCGCCATGAAGCTCCGATCCAGCACCCTCCTCGCCGCCGTGGCCATCGCCGCGACGGTGGTTCTCGTTACGCTGGCGGCACCGCCGGCCATCGGCACGCCCGCCGCCCACCCGGTGGCGGCGCCCGATTTCCAGGGCATCGCCACCTGGCAGAACTCGCCGCCGCTTGCGATGCAGGGCTTGCGCGGCAAGGTGGTGCTGGTCGACTTCTGGACCTACACCTGCAGCAACTGCCTGAACCAGCTGCCGTACGTGAAGGAATGGCACGCGAAGTACAAGGACCAGGGGCTGGTCGTCGTCGGCGTGCACACGCCGGAGTACGCCTTCGAGAAGTCGACGCCGAACGTACAGGAAGCGATCCGCAAGCTGCAGATCACGCACGCCGTCGCCCAGGACAATGACTACGCCACCTGGCGCGCGTTCGGCAACCAGTTCTGGCCGGCGCTCTACCTGATCGACAAGCAGGGCCGCATCGTCTACACGCACTTCGGCGAAGGCCGCTATGGCGAGACCGAAGGCAGGATCAAGGCGCTGCTGGCCGAAACGCCGGCACCGGCGCGATGAACAGGTGGTGGCTTGCGTTGCTGTTCCTGGCCGGCGGCATCTCGCACGAGATCCGCCAGCCGGTCGGCTGCCACTGCATCTCGGTGCGGCGTCAGTCGCGCGACTCGACCGCCGACGCGAAGACGTAGCCCTCGCTGCGCACCGTCTTGATGTAGCGCGGCTCGCGCGCATCGTCGCGCAGCCGCTGGCGCAGCCGGCTCACCAGCAGGTCGATCGAGCGCTCGAACAGCTCGGCCTCGCGCCCCTGCGTGAGGCTGAGCAGCTGGTCGCGGCTCAGCACCCGCTGCGGGTGGTCGAGGAACACGCGCAGCAGCCGGTACTCGGC
>NZ_JBFUCB010000925.1:0-1682 GCF_056405435.1 Rhizobacter sp. P1_G5
ACACCTACAACGCGGCCGGGCAGCGCGTGCGCAAGGTGAGCAGCACGGGGCCGCAGAGCACGGTGGTGTTCGTGTACGACCAGGCGGGCCACCTGCTGGGCGAGTACGACCAGAACGGCGCCGCGCTGCGGGAATACGTGTGGCTGCGCGACACGCCGATGGCGATGTTCACGCCCGACCCGGCGAATCCCTCAGGCGAGCCGCTGGTGTACTTCATCCACACCGACCACCTGAACACGCCGCGCGTGGTGGTGGACCGGCAGAACCGCGTGCGTTGGCGCTGGCTGGCCGAGCCCTTCGGGACGAGCGCGCCGGAGAACAATCCGGAAGGGCTCGGGGTCTTCGTGCAGAACCTGAGGTTCCCGGGGCAGTATGCGGACCAGGAGAGTGGGCTTTGGTACAACTACTTCCGGAACTATGACAGCTCAAAGGGCGGCTATACGCAGTCGGATCCGGCCGGACTGGTGGGTGGCCTCAACACATATGCATATGTAGACGGCAATCCTCTTGCATTCGTAGACCCGCAAGGCTTGTGGCTTCAGGGCATTCCACCTCTTGTCGAGGCTGGCGCGGCACTACTGACAAGGCAGCTCATTGCACGTGCCGCAGCTCGTGCCGCTGCGGAATCCGCAGCGAGAATGGCCGCCATGCGGTTTCTCACGGTCGGCGTGGCGACTGCAGGGGCGCTCTCTCAAACCACCGCAGAGCGGCAATGTGGCGGCAATCTCTATCGAGCGATGACTTCCGCAGCGGATGGCTTTCCCTTGATTGCTCCGACGGCGCGAGGATTGGGTGTTCGACCGGAAAAAGACATCGCCATCAGTCCAAACGGTCTGGTCTACCCAGGAACAGGGGGAATGTCCGTGAGTCCGACAATCGCGGGGTTGCCTCCACATCGGCGTCCCCAAGACCTTGGAGGCACCGGCAAGGATCCTGTCTATTGCACGTGCGTGGCAGATCTTCCTGATTCGTTGGTGTATAGGCCGGACCCGCTGAACCCCACCGGGCATGGATTCGTCGAACCAGCAACGCCTACGCCGTTCGACTTCTACCAAGAGAATATTGGCTCGACGCGACCATTCTGGAGACGCACGAAATGATCCCTCTTCATCAAGAACTGCAGCTTGCAATGAAGGCTGAACAGCCGGCGCTCTCGCTGCGCAATGCGATCAAGAATAAATTGGATGCTGGCGGTGATCGAGACGCCATCGTCAGTGATCTTCATCAATTGCGAGGGCAGAGTTCAGACGGCGAGGAAGACGTCATTCTGGAAGTGCTGGACTTCCTGCATGGCTGGGCCCATCCGGATTTGAAGCTTTAGACGCGTCTGCTTCCAGCAACGTCGAATTGCTACCTCAGTCGCAAAGTGGTTGATTTCGGTCAACGACGTGCAGCGCATCGATGCGACGACGGGCGGCAATGCAGCGCCGATCGACCAGACGGTGGGCTACGGCTACACGCTGGGCAACCTGAGCGGCATCAGCTACCCGTCGAGCCGGCAGCTGGGCCTGACCTGGGTGGATGGCGAGGTCGCCGAGATCACGCTGGGCGGCACGCCGTTGATCCCGCAGATCGAGTGGACGCCGTTCGCCGGCACGGTCAAGCGCTGGGGCTGGGCGATGGCGAGCGGCACGAAGTCGAACGAGCGCTACTTCGACCTCGCGGGCCGGGCGATCCGGTAC
>NZ_JBFUCB010000926.1:0-1670 GCF_056405435.1 Rhizobacter sp. P1_G5
ACCTGGTGCTCGGCGCGAACGTGCTGCACGCCACGCCCGACCTCGACGTGACGATCCGCCATGTGCGGCAGTTGCTCGCGCCCGGCGGCGTGCTGGTGCTGCTCGAAGGCACGACGCCGCAGCGCTTCGGCGACCTCACCGTCGGCCTGCTCGAGGGCTGGTGGGCGCACACCGACACGCAGCGCCGCAGCTATGCGCTGATGCCGCGCGAGGGCTGGACGACGCTGCTGTCGCAGCACGGCCTGCAGGGCGCCACGCCGCTGCCGGGCGCGACGACGCACCCGGTGCTGGCACAGCAGGCGGTGTTCGTCGCGCAGGCGCCGCTGGCCGCGGCCGAGCGTGAACCGTCGCGCTGGCTGGTGCTCGCCGACCGGGCGGGTTTCGCCGACGCGTTGATCGGCGAGCTGCGCCGCGCCGGCGATCTGCCGGAGCTGGTGGCGCCGACCGCCGACGCGCTCGCTCAAGCCTTGCGCAGCCCGCTGCCGTGCCGCGGTGTCGTGCAGCTGCAGGCGCTGGACCTCGCCGCTCACGCCGGGTTGTCGACCGACGACATCGCACGCGACCAGCAGTTCCTTGTCAGCGCGCTGCTGCAGACGGTGCAGGCGATGGCGGCCCAGCCCGGATCGTCCCGGCCCGCGCTGTGGATCGCGACGCGCGGCGCGCAGGCCACGCACCGCCATGAAGGCGCGAACCCGGCGCAGGCCACGGCCTGGGGCATGGGCCACGTGGTCGCGATCGAGCATCCGGAGCTGCAGTGCCGGCGCATCGACCTCGACCCGGCCGCCGATGCGGCTGCGGCGGCCACGGCGCTGGTCGCCGAGCTGCAGGCCGCGTCGCGCGAGGACCAGATTGCGCTGCGCGGCAGCCGCCGGCTGGCGCGGCGGCTGGTGCCGCACGAGGCGCATGCCGCGCACGGCAGCCTCGCGATCGACGCGTCGCGCGGCTACCTCGTGACCGGTGGCCTGCGCGGGCTCGGGCTGCGCGTCGCCGAGTGGCTGGCGGAGCAGGGCGCGCGCCACCTGGTGCTGATGGGCCGCAACGCGGCCGACGAGCGTGCGCAACGCGTGATCGGCCGGCTGCGCGCGCAGGGCGTCGAGGTGCAGCTTGCGCTCGGCGACGTGGCACGGCGCGACGACGTGCAGCGGATGGTGGCCGCGCTGACCGCGCCGCTGGCCGGCGTGATCCACGCAGCCGGCGTGCTCGACGATGGCGTGATCGCCGGCCAGACCTGGCCGCGCTTCGCGACCGTGATGGGCCCGAAGGTGTTCGGCAGCTGGAACCTGCACACGCTGTGCGGCGAGCTGGACTTCCTGGTGTTCTTCTCGTCCGGCGCATCGGTGGCCGGCTCGCCGGGGCAGGTCAACCACGCGGCGGCGAATGCCTTCGAGGACGCGCTGGCCTGGCACCGCCAGGCGCAGGGCCTGCCGACGCTGAGCATCAACTGGGGGCCGTGGGCCGAGATCGGCGCCGCGGCCGACCGCCGGCTGGTGCAGCCCGGCTCGCTGCAGCCGATCGCGCCGGCCGACGGGCTGGCCGCGCTCGACCATGCGATGCGGCGCGACGGCGCGCGCAGCCCGTTCGAGACCGCGCAGCTCGCGGTGCTGGCGAGCGACTGGGCGCACCTGCGCGAGCAGCGCGCCGCCGGCACCGAGCCGCCGCTGTTCAGCGAG
>NZ_JBFUCB010000927.1:0-1667 GCF_056405435.1 Rhizobacter sp. P1_G5
TGCTGGGCCTGCAAGGCCACCACCTGCGCGTGCACCGATCGATCGCAGTGCCGACCCGCGCCCACGGCCTGCTGCAGGAGCGCGGCGGCACGCTGCTCGCCGTCGCGCGCCGCCCCGGCGACTGGCTGATGCGCTGGGACCGCGAGGGCCGCGTGATCGCGCTCGCGTGGATCGAGCCGAACCGCGCGTACAACGGCCACGTGATCGCCGATGCGTCGGGCGACACGCTGTACACCAGCGAGACCGACCTCGACAGCGGCGCCGGCCTGGTCGGCGTGCGCGATGCCCGCACGCTGGAGAAGCGCGCCGAGTGGCCGACGCACGGCCGTGACCCGCACATGCTGCTGTGGGACGAACACGCAGCGCCGTTCACGCGGCTGGTCGTCGCGAACGGCGGCATCGAGATCCGGCCCGAGACCGGCCGCATGAAGCTCGGGCTCGACCGCATGGACTCGTCGCTGGTGCGGCTCGATGCCGCGCGCGGCGAACTGCWGGGGCACTGGCAGCTGGCCGATGCGCGCCTCAGCCTGCGCCACCTCGCGTGGCACGGGCGGGGTACCGATGCCGTGCTCGGCATTGCGATGCAGGCCGAGCACGCCGATGCCGCGCTGCGTGCCGTGGCACCGGTGCTGGCGCGCTTCGATGGCCACGCGTTGCAACCCGCAGCATCACCATCGCTCGCCGGCTACGGCGGCGACATCGCGGCCACGCAGGAAGGCTTCGTGATCGGCTGCCCACGTGCACAAGGCCTCGCGCAATGGCAAGCCGATGGGAATTGGCAAGGTCTCGCGCCGTTGCAGGAGGCCTGCGCTGTTGCACTTGATGCCTCCCATGCGCTGTGGGCCGGTGGCCGACCGGAAGCGCAGCGATCGCAGGCGCGGATATCTGACGCAAAAAAAGACGATCGGTCGCTGGTTGGTCTTCCAATTGGTCTGCAACTGGACAACCATTGGTTGGTGCTTGGCGACGTTGTGGCGAAAGAGGGGTAACGCCGAGTAACCCTACCGTCCGCATTTGCAGGTCCTTCGCTATCGTTTGCGCACAACGACAGGGGAGATAAAACCCATGAATCGAGTGCTCTCATGGCCGTTGCTGCCGCTTCTCGCGCAGCAACTCGAGCAAGTCGCACGCTCTCGCCACGTGGCGGTGGTGGGCGACAAGCAGGCCGTTCGCATCACCCTTTCCTTCGGCGTCGTCGAGATGCTGATCTCGCCGAACCAGCAACCGATGCTGCCCGGCACCGAGGTCTACGTGTGGTTCAAGGGCGGCGGCTTTTTATGCGGCCCGAAGCGCGAGATCGACCTCGCCGAGCGCGAATCGCGCCATGCGCTGCGGCGCGTGAAGGCCGCGCGGGCCGCGCTGGCCGCGAGCCGTGCCGAGCGCGCGGCGCGGCTGGCCGCCGACATCGACATCCTGCTGCCCGAGCTCGACGCGGCGATCCCGGACAACGGCGACAGCGACCTCGCGCCGCTCGACTCGTCACCGCTGCCGCTCGATACCGCGCCGGGCAAGCTCGACGAGCGTCCGGCGACCGCCGTCGACAACGGCCGAACTGCAACGGCCGGCGAGGTCAGCCGTCACTGAGCCTTCGGCAGCTTGTGGTTGTGCGTCTGCAGGTACAGCGCCGCATTGCCATAGGCCGCCGGGAAGTGCCCCCACTGCTGCTG
>NZ_JBFUCB010000928.1:0-1652 GCF_056405435.1 Rhizobacter sp. P1_G5
GACCCACTTCGCGAAGCCGAGCGTGCCGGGGCCGAACACCTGCCGGTAGTCGAGCTCCTGGAAGGCCTCGCGGTCGCGCTGGTCGCTCGCCACCTGGCCGATGAACAGCACCATCGGCGTGCTGTCCTGGAAGGCGGTGTGCAGCCCGATGCTGGCGTTGGTGGCACCGGGGCCGCGCGTCACGAAGCACACGCCCGGGCGGCCGGTCAGCTTGCCCTGCGCCTCGGCCATGAAGGCGGCGCCGCCCTCCTGCCGGCAGGCGATGAAGCGGATGCTGTCGCGGTGTTCATGGAAGCCGTCGAGCACCGCCAGGTAGCTCTCGCCGGGGACACCGAAGACGGTGTCGATGCCCTGGGCGATCAGGGCTTCGACGAGCACATGGCCGGCGAGGCGTTGCGGGCGGGGCGAGGAGGACGCGGATTCAGTCATGTCGGCGCGGCGCAGGAAGCTGGACAGAAGCGCCCAGTGTGCCTCGTGCGCTGACGATTCGCGGCAACCTGGAACAGGATGTGTCCGCGGGCGACGCAATCGGCGTCTGCGCTGGCGCATATGGTGCACATGCGCTGCGCCGATGGGTCGCGCGAACGCAGCGCCGGCGCGGGCTGGCGGGCCGCGTGGGCGGCCCTGCCCCGTGCGTCGCCGCGGCACCCGCATGGCCCGCGACTTGCCCCTGCCTGGCCATGAAAAAGACTTCCCTGCTGGCCGCCCTGTTCGCAACCGTTGCCCTCGCCGCCTGCAGCGGCGGCGGTGGAGACAGCCCTGCGCCGTCGCCCGTCGGAGGCGGCGCACCGTCGCCGGCCCCAGCCCCAGCCCCGGCGCCGGCCCCTTCGCCGAGCCCGGCTCCCGCTCCGAGTCCCGCTCCGGCACCGGCGCCGAGTCCTGCGCCATCCCCGAGCCCCGCACCGAGTCCGGCACCCGCGCCGGCACCGAGCCCGGCTCCGGCCCCCGCGCCGTCCGCCAACACCTGGTCGGACCTGGGCAACACCCAGGCTCCCGCCCACACGGCGTCCCCGACGAGCAACAACGGCACGCCGACGCTCGGCGGCACGCTGACCTTCACGAACATCGGCGCCAAGGGCTACTGGGGCCGCCGCATCGAGGCGCAGGCCGGCAGCGCGAGCTGCAACGTGCAGTCGGAAGTCATCAAGTTCCCGTGGGGTGATGAATCCTGCTGCCGCACGAAGCACGACGTCACCAGCGACAGGATCAGCCCGTTCAACGAAGAACTCGGGCTGGTGCTCGACGGCCCGCTGCGCATCAAGCAACTGGTCGTCTACCAGCCGCTGGGCGCCACCGACGGCAACTGGGCGATCCGCTCGTTCTGGGACCGCCGCACGCCCGACAAGCCGTACAACTTCCACTTCTCCGGACCGAAAGGTTCGAAGGTGCTGCCCAGCGAGCTCGGCAACAGCTGCACCGTCTTCGCGTCGCAGGAGAAGYCGTTCAAGTGCGGCCCCGGCAGCGACCCGTACTGCCCGGGCTCCGACCTCGACTTCGTCGGCTGGAAGGGCTCGAAGCTGGTCGTGATGCTGGCCGGCATGCCGTACGCCGACGACCCGACGATGAAGCCGCTGAGCTGCGTCACCGACGGCAAGGACGAGAAGGCCGAAGACTCGCCGTGGCTCGCGGTCGCCCCGTCGGAGCTGTACCGC